>CAZNHI010000060.1:0-9222 GCA_964572535.1 uncultured Dehalococcoidia bacterium | reverse complement strand
GTAATCGCGGGATAGAGCAGCGGTAGCTCGTTAGGCTCATAACCTGAAGGTCGGAGGTTCGAATCCCCCTCCCGCTACCAGACAAGCACGAGCCCCTGGACGATTCGTCCAGGGGCTGTTTCGTGTCTCTACCATTGCCACTGAGCCTGGGCGTAGCTATGCGGCTTCACGCAGGCTGTTGGCGTCGCCATTCACTTCGAGCCGAAATCGTCCCGGGTTGTCAGACCTATGGGAAGACCGGCTCGCCTGATCTCACGGGCTGGGAAATGCGCGCCAGCGTGCGTGAGAGGTGCTGCGCGTCCAGCGCCTGCACGGCGAGGTCGCCAAGGGAGTTCGTTTCGGATAGGTCATCTACACCTCCCGGCATGAGTTCTGTCAGGTCTGAAGCGACCTCGCGCGTGCGCGATCGACCTTCATCGTGACTGTATTTAAGTGGAGCGACGCACGCAGGCTGCCTCGACGGCAGTCACATGAGCTCGAATCGTGTGAATCTCGCCTGGAGCATTACAGCGCCCTCTTTCCTTTGAGGACCCTGAGTGGCGAGGGGGCGAGCAGGGCCGGTTCCGCTTATAGGCGAACATAAGTCGCCGCCGGGACCCCGGTAAGGGCCAGCCAGACCTTCCGGGGACGGCCATTCGGCCCCCTACGCCACGCGCGGCGATTCCGGCCGAAAGGCACTACGTCTCCTGTACCCTTTGGCACTGTCGAGTCTTCAGCGCCGGCGCTGGAATTGTCTCCGTAAGGAAAACGATACGGGAGGATGAAATGGAACAAACCGATCTACGACCAAAGCAGCGAGCACAATATGTGTCCCTGGAGGACCCTCTAACGGTCGAAGGGTACGTAGACGAGCTCTGCCAGAACATGGGAGAAGAGCAACTTCGGCTCCACACGGTGCTTCCCATCAACCGTGATGGCGACACCGTCGGTTTCTGGCTCTTCTTCACCCGAGTGGGTGAGGTCCATCACAGCGAAGCCTGAGCCGTACGCGTGACACCCCCTGACGTGAGAACCTTCTTTCGGCTCAGGCGAAGCGACTTTGCGCGCCTCCTGGACGGCTACGGCGACCTCTTCTCCGCGCGGCTGGGTATCGCTCTGACTGGGATTGATCGGGGGA
Source organism: uncultured Dehalococcoidia bacterium (assembly GCA_964572535.1). GTDB lineage: Bacteria > Chloroflexota > Dehalococcoidia > DSTF01 > WHTK01 > WHTK01. The sequence continues at coordinate 8,105 of CAZNHI010000060.1, read as the reverse complement.
GAGTTCTTCAGGTGGTTCCTGGCGAGCATGCTATTCGGCGCCCGCATCACCGAATCGGTCGCCGGGCGCACCTACCTGCCATTCTTGGAGCAGGGCCTCGCCACGCCCGGACGCATTGTCGGGGTGGGTTTCTCCGAGCTGGTGGAAATCATGGCCGAAGGCGGCTACGTCCGCTATAACTGGATCACCAGCCGCAAGGTTCAGCAAGCCGCCGCGAAGCTGCTACGGGATTACGGCGGCGACCTTAACAGCCTCCACGCGGCCTGCCCAAGACGCGCGCGACCTAGAGGCCCGTATGCAGGACTTCAAACGTGTCAGGCCGACGACTGAGGGCATTCTCCTGTGGGAGTTCCGCGGCCTGTGGCCGACAGCCGACCCGCCCAGCGAGATGGAGCCTGCTCGTCAACCTGCAGGCGCACTTCCTGGAAGCAGGGCAAGAAACTCGCGGATGAGATCTTCCGGCATGTTGCCCTGGATTGCTGCTACTCCTTCGGTGGCGATTCCTCCCGGCGCGATCATGTTCACCCTGATTCCCAGAGGCGCTACTTCGAGCGCGAGTTGCGTGTGAACATCAGCAATCCGCCCTTCGAAGCATCGTAGGGCCTCCCTCGTTGAGGGTGAGGTGCTCGCTAGCTACCCCAACTCCTCGCGCGGCGCTTCATCTTGCTTCTCGTCCTGTCGCTCCGTCAAAGTCGCCTCGGCAAGAAGCAGGATGCCGGCCACGGAAACTGCGTTCTGCAAAGCAACTCGCACGACCTTGGTCGGATCGATGATTCCTGCTTCGAGCAGGTCTCCATACACGCCTCGTGCTGCGTCGAATCCGAAGCCGCCGCTGCCGCACTGGACGCGGTCCACGACTACGCCTGGGTCGGCGCCGGAGTTCTCGGCGATCTGGCGGGCCGGGGCCTCCAATGCTCGTGCGAGTATGCGCAGACCGGTCCGCTCGTCTCCTTCGCTCTCGTCCGCCAGGCGCTCGACGGCGGAGGCGGCCCTCAGGTAGGCAACTCCGCCGCCCGCCACGACGCCTTCGGCGACTGCTGCCTGAGTGGCGCTAATTGCGTCATCAAAGGCCTCCTTGCGGCTCTTCAGCTCGGCTTCGGAGGGAGCGCCCACACGCACCAAGGCGACACCGCCCGCCAGCTTTGCGAGACGCTCCTGCAGCTTCTCTTTGTCGTAGTCGGATGTCGTCTCACTTATGCGTCGCCGGAGCTCGCTGCAGCGCGCCTGGATATCCTCAGGCTTACCCGCCCCGCCGACGATGGTGGTGGAATCCTTGTCCACGATGACGCGTTCGGTGCTACCCAGGTCACTGAGCAGCACGCTCTCCAAGCTCTTGCCCAGCTGCTCGGAGACAAGCTGAGCACCGCTGACCAGCGCGATGTCCTGCAGCAACTCTTGGCGCCGATCTCCAAAGCCCGGCGCCTTGACGGCAACGCAGAGGAGCGCGCCGCGCAGCTTGTTTACGACCATGGTGGCAAGCGCTTCGCCTTCCACCTCCTCCGCGATGACGAGGAGAGGCCGGCCCTGTTGAAGGATCTGTTCGAGCAGGGGCAGGATGTCTTTAATTGCGCCGACGCGCTTATCGTAAACCAGGATGAGGGGCGACTCGAGCACGGCCTGCATCTTCTCTGGATTTGTCACGAAGTACGGCGACAGGTAGCCTCGGTCGAATTGCATGCCCTCGACTACGTCGAGAGTGGTCTCGATGCCCTTGGCTTCCTCCACGGAAACGACGCCCTCGGCACCTACCCGCTCGATCGCATCCGCGACCAACTCACCGATCTCCGCGTTGTTGTGGGCCGAGACGGTGGCGACCTGGACCTTCTCGTTCCGGCTAGCGATAGGGCGGGACATCTCGTGGATGGCCTCTGCCGCCGCTTCCATGCCCCGATCCAGGCCTCGTTTCAGGTCGATTGCGCTGGCGCCTGCGACGACGTTGCGCACGCCTTCGGCGAACATCGCGTGGGCCAGGAGTGCAGACGTTGTCGTGCCATCTCCCACCACGTCTCCCGTGCGTTCGGCGGCCTGGCGCAGCAACTGCGCGCCGAGGTCCTCATCCGGGTCCTTCATCTTGATCCGTTTTGCGATTGTCACACCGTCGTTGCAGACGAGTGGCGGCCCCCAGGGCTGCTGAATCAACACGCTCTTCGACCGCGGCCCCAGGGTTAGGCGTAGCGCATCCGCTAGGGCGGTCGCACCGGCCAGGATGCGCTGTCGCGCTTGGTCTCGAAACAGTACGTGCGAGTACGGCATGGCTGCCTCCATTCGGCTCCGCGGTTGCCACCGCTGGTTCGAGGGACCACTGCGGCACGTCGAGTCCCGCGATTCGTCACTCCCGAATGATCGAGCTTCCTCCTTTGAGCGTAACGAAACGACGGGCACAAGGCAGAGTCGATGGGACTGTCTTTGGAGAGCCATGCGGCCCCTGTGTGACGGTCTCGTTGGCCAAAGTCGTTCCGTGAAAAGAGCTGGACGCCGTCCTGTTCGACATGGACGGTGTGGAGGTCTTCGAATCAACGGTTCACTTGCTCACGCCTCAGACAAGCTGACTTGAAGACGGGCGTCTTTTCGGCTAGTCGCCGTGCAGAGCAGGTGCTATCAGTTGCGAACGTTATCTCGCTCTTCGTGCGCGAAGGTCGACGGTGTCGATGCCGATCTGTTAGGCCTGCCCGGCAAGCCTGACCCCGAGGCCGCGCAGCAGGTTGGCGAAGCGGTTGGTCAGGCACTGCAGCTCGCCATAGGTGAAGTCTCGGCCTAATGGCCGTGAAGCCCGGGAAAGGGACGAATGTCCACATGGACAGAGCCACCCGGCCCTACGCCGCCTCGACTCACGGGGTCATGCTGATCTCAAACGAGGCAGCGGGGCGAAACATGTACTTCCGAGACCGCAAAGACGCCGGCGAGAAACTCGCGGCAGTTCTTAAGCAGAAAGACTACGCCGAACCTGTCGTGCTGGGCATTCCCAGAGGCGGCGTTCCCGTGGCCGCAGAAGTCGCGCGCGCCGTGCGTGGCACTCTCGCCGTCATAGTGGCGCGAAAGCTGGGGGCACCGGGCAACCCGGAGCTCGCCATCGGCGCCACGACCGCGTCCGGCGCCGAGTACATCAACACAGGCGTCGCAATCGCCGTCGGCGCCGACCCGGCTTACATCGAGGCGGAGAAGCAGCGGCAGGTTAAAGAGGCGCAACGACGCGAGGAGCTGTTCGACGGCCAGCGCCGGCCCAATCTCAAGGACCGTACTGTCATCGTCGTCGACGACGGAGTGGCTACGGGAGCCACCGCTATCGCCGCCATCCGGGCCACGAAAGCCGAGGGCGCCAAACGCGTTGTCCTCGCCGTGCCTGTCGGGCCGCCCGAGATGATAGACCTGCTCGGCAGGGAGGCAGACGAGGTCGTCTGTCTTGAAGCAGACCCCGGCTTTTGGGCCGTCGGCCAGTACTACGACGACTTTAGTCAGGTCAGCGACGAAGACGTCCGCGCCCTGCTGGACACCTACGCCTCCCAGCCAGTGCCGGACCCTTCGCTTCGGGTCATCATCAAGCGCAACAACCTGCAGTTGGTTGGGATCTTCACCACTCCCGCGGGCAAGGGCCCGTTTCCTCTGGTGATCTTCGTGCACGGCCTCGGCAGCGGCAAAGACTCACCACGCAATCTGACGATCGCGACTCACCTGGTCGACGCCGGCATCGCTACCCTGCTCTTCGACCTCAGCGGCCACGGCGAATCCTCGCCAGACCCTCACGATGGTGTGGACGCCTACGCGGCAGACCTCCAGGCGGCGTTCGCCTGGGCGACCACTCAGCCGGAGGTGAAGACGGACGCGATCGGCATCGCCGGGTCAAGCCTGGGAGCCACGGTTGCCGTGCTGGCGCTGGCCGAGGGGCGTGTTAACCCCAGGACGATGGTGCTGCGCGCACCCCCCGTCGAAGCCGAAGACTTCCGCGGGATCAATGTCCCGTCGTTGGTTCTTATCGGGTCGTTGGACCCACTGAGACCAGGCGTAGAGTGGGGAGTCATCGCCTGTCCAAGGCTGACGTTGTGCGTCATCGAGGGCGCTTCTCACCTGTTCGAGGAACCCGGCACGCTGGAGCAGGCGCTGCGCCGGACCGTCGACTGGTTCGCGGCGGAGCTTTTGCCTAAACCGGCAGCGAGCAAAGCCGCATCCGGATGATGGGCGGTCACGGATGATGGGAGAAATGCCTCCGCTGTTCTTTGCCGGCTGCGCCAACCGGCCGCTGGCACAGGATGTCGCCCGCGCGTTGAGTACAAGCTTGGCGTCTGCAACCGTAGAACGCTTCCCCGATGGCGAAGTTCACGTTGCGCTGCTGGAGAACCCCAGGGGCCGCGAAGTCGTACTGCTGCAGCCGACGAGTCCGCCCCCGGACGAGCACCTCTTCGAGTTGCTTGCCCTCGCAGACGCCTGCCGCCGCGCCGGCGCAGCCAGGATCACGGCTGTCATGCCTTACTTCGGCTACGCCCGACAGGACCGCAGGGCCACGGGCTTCGAATCCGTGGCAGCGAGACTGGTCGCCGATCTGCTCATCGCTAGCGGCGTGCAGCGCGTGGTTACGCTGGACCCGCACACCCAGGCGATCGAAGGCTTCTTCACCATCCCCATTGAGCGCCTCAGCGCCGTGCCAGTTCTGGCTGACGCCATTCGTCCACACCGGCCTCCAGACGGAGTAATCGTCGCGCCGGATCTCGGCGCCGCAAAGCTGGCGGAAGCTTACGGGCGCCTGCTCGATCTGCCTATCGCCATCGTCCACAAGACGCGTACCGGCCCCGAGGCGGTGAGCGTCAGCCGCATCTCCGGCGACGTGCAGGGCAAGGTGCCGATTGTCGTCGATGACATGATCAGCACCGGCGGGACGATCGAAGCCGCCCTCCGGGCGGTCGCGTCCGCGGGCGCCCAGCGCGGCAATGCGCTCGTCGCTGCCACGCATGGGCTCTTCGTGGGCTCGTGCGTCAACCGCCTCAAAGGCCTTGAGATCAAGCGCCTCTTTGTCACCGACAGCGTCGCCGCCGTCCCGACGATCGGCCTGCCGGTCGAACAAGTCAGCGTGGCGAGCCTTCTCGCAGCATCGATCGAGACGGCAGCGTAAATGTGCCCGAGCCGCTCGGCTCGCTCGGCTCGTCCGCTGGGGCCAACCGGCCCTGTCAACAACGGCCGTTGTCCCCTTCGCAGACGACGGTCTACTTCTTAGGCTGATTCGAGAAGCCGGGCTCCAACGTAGGCCGGCGCAGTTAAGGCGACGCAGTTTCGCCTTGGGAGGAGCACAAGCCGATGTCGAAAAGACGATCGTTCTGGTATATGACCGTGATTGCTCTCGCCTCAGCATTCATGGTCGTCGCCTGCGGAGGCGACGACGACGGGGGGGCGGCAACCACTACGCCTGGGGCACTCTCCGGAAATCTGGAGATCTTCAGTTGGTGGACCACCGGTGGTGAGGCCGCCGGCCTGCAGGCCATGTACGACCTCTACCCGAAGACCTGTTCCCCGGACGTCAAAATCGTCAACGCCACCGTTGCCGGCGGCGCGGGCTTCAACGCCCGACAGGTCCTCACCACGCGCATGCTCGGCGGCGACCCGCCCGGGTCGTTCCAGGTCCACATGGGCCACGAGCTGACCGACACCTGGGTGTCAACCGGCTACATGGAGCCCCTGGACTCCCTTTTTGCCGAGCAGAACTGGAACAACATCTTCCCCAAGGGCGTGCTGGACATCGTTTCCTATGAAGGCAAGCCCTACTCCGTGCCGGTGAACATCCACCGCGCCAACGTGCTCTGGTACAACAAGAAGGTCTTCACGGACAACAACCTGAAGGCACCGACGACCTTCGCTGAGTTCTTCCAGGTTGCCGACGCGCTGAAGGCAAAGGGCATCACTCCCCTCGCCCTGGGCGACAACGGAATCTGGGCCTCGACTCAGCTGCTGGAGACCGTGCTCATAGGCTCGCTCGGTGCAGATGGCTACAACGGCCTCTGGACGGGCAAAACCGACTGGAAGAGCGCGAACGTCACACAGGCTCTGGACACCTTTCAGCGCATGCTGTCCTACGTGAACAGCGACCACAATTCCCTGTCTTGGGACCAGGCCAACGACCTCGTGATCAAGGGCCAGGCCGCGATGACCATCATGGGCGACTGGGCCCACGCCGATAACGTGGCCAAGAAATTCGCGGACTCGGGCTGGATTCCAACTCCCGGCACGAGCGGTGTCTACGATGCTCTGTCTGACACCTTCGGCCTGCCGAAAGATGCCCCAAACCCCGAAGCCGTTAAGTGCTGGCTGAAGCTGGCCGGTTCGAAGGCAGGCCAGGAAGCGTTCAACCCGAAGAAGGGCTCGATCTGCGCCCGCACCGACTGCGACGCCAGCCTGTTCGACACCTACCTGCAGTCGGCAATGCAGGACTGGAAGAAGGACACCATCGTCCCCAGTCTCGCGCATGGTGCTGCCGCCTCTCAGGGCTGGGTGGAGGAGATCAACGACGCCACAACGGCTTTCGTCACCGACCGCAGTGTCAGCTCCTACCAGGGCCGGCTTGCTCAGGCTTGCCTGAACGCTAAAGTCTGCAAGACTACAGCCACACGCTAGAGCCTGCGGAATCAGGAAGGTCCCTGAGATGAACGAAGCCGGAGCAGCAGAAAGCGTCAACACCAAACGCCCGCTGCTCCGGCTTCGCCGCCTCCCCCGCCTTAACTCACTCGCCAGCGACCGCATCATCGCCAAGGGGCTCATCGTTCCTTCGCTGTTCGCGGTCCTGGTCTTTGTCTACGGCTTCATCGGTTGGAGCGCGCTCGTATCAGTCAGCCAGTGGGACACCGTCCGGCCGGACTACTCCTTTGTCGGCCTGGACAACTTCCGCGAGCTCTTCCACAACTTCCGCTTCCTCATCGACATTCGCAACACCATCGTCTTCACGGTCCTGTTCGTCCTGGCCTGCCTCGTCATCGGCTTCGTCCTCGCGTCCCTGCTTGACAGGCATATCAGAGGCGAAGGCATCTTCCGCAGCATCTACCTGTTCCCGATGGCGGTGTCCTTCATCGTCACGGGCGTTGCCTGGCGCTGGCTACTGGCGCCTCGCGCCGGCGTCAACCTGCTGGCTGAGAAGCTCGGCGCTGGCAACCTGGACTATGGCTGGTACACGGACCCAACGGTGGTGTTCATCCATCCCGCGTCGCGCCTCGGCGAAGCGCTGGACGCACTGGGCCTGGGCTTCTTGGCCGACGCGAACTTTGGCGTGCCTCTGGCGATCTTCTCGCTGGTCATCGCCGCGACCTGGCAGATGTCCGGCTTCGTCATGGTGCTCTACCTGGCCGGCTTACGTGCGATCCCCGAGGAGCTCAAGGAAGCAGCGCGCGCTGACGGCGCCAACGAACTGCAAGTCCTGCGACGTATCTCCCTGCCCCTGCTCCGTCCCGTGACGTTGAGCGCGATGATCATTCTCGGCCACCAGTCACTCAAGATCTTCGACCTCGTGGTCTCCATGACCCAGCGTGGCCCCGGCTTCGCCACAGACGTGCCAGCGCTCTTCATGTTCGAGACCACCTTCCAGGGCAACCACTTCGCGCGCGGTGCCGCGATCTCGATCGTGATGCTGGTCAGCGTCAGCGTGCTGGTTGTCCCCTACCTGTTCTCGAGCCTGAGAAAGGAGGCGCGGCTGTGAGCGTCCCCTGGTCGCGGGTTGCCATTTATAGCGTCCTGGTTGCCGTCGCGGTCCTGTACCTGCTGCCTATTTACGTGCTACTCGTGACGGGTCTCAAGAGCTTCACCGAGGTCAGTCTGGAGCAGATGTGGGATCTGCCCTCGGGCCTCCACTTCGATAGCTTCAGTCAGGCGTTCAAGGCGCTCGATAGCAACCTCGCGAACAGCTTCAGAGTGGTCATCCCGGCGACCATCGTTTCCTGCCTCTTGGGCTCGATCAACGGTTACGTGCTGACCAAGTGGCGCTTCCGCGGCTCAGACGTGCTGTTCTTCTTCCTGCTCTTTGGCATGTTCATCCCTTACCAGAGCATCCTGATCCCGCTGGTCAAGACGCTGCAGGCAATGCACGTCTACGGCAGCCTCTGGGGCCTCGTCGTGACGCACGTGATCTACGGCATCCC
>CAZNHI010000059.1:0-9264 GCA_964572535.1 uncultured Dehalococcoidia bacterium | reverse complement strand
CGGGCAGGAGTTCTGGATCAGCCCGATGCCACCGGAAGTTACGCGGAAGGCGATCAGGTTCTCGCCCAGCAGCCGGATGCGCACCGGCGGGCTGTCCGGCGCCGGCAGCTCGTCCGCACGCAGCGCCGGGATCCAGTACTCGCGCATCATCTCGCCCATGGGCGCGCCTGGACCCACCCGGCAAAGGACGTCATTGTCTTCGAGACTCAGCATCGGGTACCTCCGGCGCGATTCAGGTGACTTACTTTAGACCCCCGGTCAACCGCTAACCACGGCAGACGAAGGGCATCTGCTGCGAGAGGCTTGTCACCGCGCGCGGGTTTGTCACGACCAGGGTCTGGTCTGGCTACGTACCTGGGGAGGCGAGCCTGTGCCTGAAAGCGAAGAGGGCCGCCTCCGTGCGATTCGCGCTCTGCGTCTTGCCGAGGATGCTCTTCACGTGATTGGTAACTGTGTTGATGCTGATCACCAATTCCTCCGCAATGTCCTGATTGCTCTTGCCCGCCGCGATCAGCCGCAGAACGTCTACCTCTCGCTGTGTCAGGCCGGCTGGCAGGTGTCGTGGGGCACTCTCCTCAGGACTCTGCGGCAGCGGACTGTTGAATGCCATGAAGTGGCGCACGTTGGCGACAAGCTGAGCCCAGGCAGGCTCGTCCTCCAACGTCAGGTGGTTGCCGCTGTCCAGCGCGACTAGATGCGAGTCTGGGATGAGCGCCGCAATCTGGCGTCCTTCGTTGAAGGAGACCCCCTGGTCGCGCAGCGCGTGCATGACCAGGGTTGGCGCCGTGATCAGCGGCAGACGGTCGAGAATATCGACTCTGCTGCTAACGAGCTGGACACGCGCCGCATTCTCGCCGCTGCTGGAGACGCGTTGCAGGTCGTTGAACCACTGCATCTGCTCAGCCGTTGCCTCAGGCATGAAGCGACTCGTGAACATCATGCGGTAGGCCGGGTTGTCCTGGCCCCAACCCTCGCGCATTAGAGTCTGCATCGCCTCGAGCACTTCAGGCGATTCACCCCGGCGCAGGGAGCCTCGCGTGTAGGCCCCGTAGAGGATGAGCTTGCTGACCATCTCCGGGTGGCGCACGGCGTACTCGACGGCGACAGCGCCGCCTTGTGAGATGCCTAGCAGGGCGAAGTGGGTCACCTTTGTCGCTTCGACTACCGCCTCCAGGTCATTGACCCAGGATTCGAACGAGATGTCCTCCACGTTCCAGTCCGAGAGGCCGGATCCCCGCTGGTCGAACCGGATGACGGTGTAATCGCGGGCCAGCTCTTGCCACCAGTGGCGCCAGACGGGGCTCTCCCACTCGTATTCGAGGTGCGTCAGCCAGTTCGGGGCTTTCACCAGCACTGGCCCGTGACCCACGACGGCGTAGGCGATCCGTACGCCATCCGACGTTGTACAGAAGTGAACGTGTTGTCGCGTCAAGATGCATTGATTCTACGACCTAGTACGACTGTGCTGTCTTCGTAAACGGTTGATTTGTTGCAGACCAGATAGCCATTCATGGCTACGTCGCCACTTAGGAACTTGGTTATTTCCGGTCGTGTCCCCGCCCCTGCCTCGTATCTACCTTGGACCTGCGAGGACCGGAGACGAAGGAACCATCAACGTCCTTAGCTCAGACAGGAAACAGGAAGGATATTCGAAATGACTCAGGCAACAGACACCCAGAACCGCAACGGCGTCAACGTCACGCAGCTTGTCGGCACCATCGACCTGATCAAGCAGCAGCCGGAGCTGGCTCAGTTCAAGTTCCGTGCCCACACGTCCTGGCAGGGCGGCGGCCGAAGCCAGACCACGATCCAGAAGTTCTACGGCGCCGGTCAGGAAGACGCCTCGCGCCAGGCTGCCTTCACGCTGATTGGCGACGAGCCTGCTGTCCTGCTCGGCCAGAACGCCGGCCCTAACGCAGTCGAAGCCGTCCTGCACGCCATCGCATCGTGCCTGACCGTCGGCTTCATCTACAACGCGGCGGCCCTCGGTATCGAGGTTCGATCACTCGAGTACGACCTCGAAGGCGACCTCGATCTGCGCGGCTTCCTCGGCCTTTCGGAAGAAGTCCGGCCCGGTTACAGTGGTATCAGCGTCCGCTACTACGTCGACACCGACGCACCGCGCGAAAAGGTGGAGGAGCTCTGTGCATACGTTCAGAAGACCTCCCCGGTGCTCGATATCGTCCGCAACCCGGTCCCCGTAACGGTCGTGCTCGCGAGCTAGCGCGCCGCCCGTAAGCAACCACGTAGTGCGAGCCGCCGCGGGAGCCATCTTGGAAGCGCTCCCGCGGCCGGCCGCTTTGAGTCAATCAGGAGGGCAGCATGGAGAGGCCGGTAATCGCCGCGGCAGTCGACCGAGATGAGCTGCGAAGCCAGGTTCAGTCCAAGTACAGCGACGTCGCAAACCACCCTGAGAGGGGATTCCACTTCCACACCGGCAGCCCGCTCGCACGCATGCTGGGCTACCCAGAAGCAGAGGTCGATGCGCTACCGGCTGAGACGGTGGCGTCTTTCGCCGGCACCGGCAATCCGTTTGCGATGGGCCGTCTTCCCGACGGAGCAGCCGTCCTCGACCTCGGTTGCGGCGCCGGCTTCGATACCCTCATCGCTGCTCGGCAGGTCGGCCCCGCCGGCCACGTCCTCGCCGTCGACATGACGGAAGCAATGTTGCTCAAGACTGCAGCCGGCGCGCGCAGCATCGGCGCTGCCAACGTCACTACGGAGCTGGGCTTCGCTGAAGCACTGCCGGCCGACACCGGATCTATCGACGTCGTCATCAGCAATGGCGTGGTTAACCTCTGCCCGGACAAAGAAGCCGTGATGCGCGAGATATGGCGCGTCCTCAAGCCGGGCGGTCGCATCCAGATCGCCGATATTGTCGTGCACAAAGAGGTCGAGCAGGCCGCGAAAGATGACATCGATCTGTGGTCTGGTTGAATTGCCGGTGCTCTGCTGTATGCAGAGTGGAACTGGCTCCTGAAGCACATTGGATTCCAGGACGTCGCCTGGGGCACGGAGATCGACGTGTTCTCCGGCTCGAAGCACGAATCGGATGCTGCTGAGTTTGAAACGCGCGGCGTGACCTTCGCTGCCGTCAAGAGCCTCTGACACGCCGGCGTTATCTGATAACTCAACGTCTACCGAGCCGAAGCGTTTTCGGCTGGGTAGACCTCTTGTCAGCCGCCCGGCTTGCTACCCGCGACCCACGAACGGCATCTTCGTGGCCATCACGGTCATGAACTGCACGTTGCTGTCCGGCGACAGGCTGGCCATGTAGACCAGCGCCTTCGCCACATCCTGCACGTCCATCGTCGGCTCTACCGCGACCTGACCGCTCGCCTGTGGCACGCCCCGCGTCATGCGCGAAGCCAGCGGTGTCAGCGCGTTACCGATGTCGATCTGCCCGCAGGCGATGTCGTACTTGCGCCCGTCCAGCGCCGTCGACTTCGTCAAGCCCGTGATCGCGTGCTTGGTCGACGTGTATGCCACGGAGTCGGGCCGCGGCGCGTGGGCGCTGATGCTGCCGTTGTTAATGATCCGGCCGCCACGCGGGTCCTGGGCCTTCATGATCTTCATCGCCTCCTGCGTGCACAGGAACGACCCCGTCAGGTTCACGCCAACGACGCGTTGCCAGTCCTCGTACTCAATGTCTTCCAGCAGGACGCCGCGCGGCCCGCCCATACCCGCGTTGTTGAACAGCAGATCCAGCCGCCCGTACGTCTCTTTGGCAGTCGCGAACAGCGCCTTCACCTGCGACGGGTCGCTCACGTCGCTGGGTACGGCCAGCATCTTCGCGCCCGGCCCTGCCTCGGCGATCGTCTCCTGCAGCGCGTCAGTCCGGCGCCCGGCCAGGACGACCGACCAGCCCTCTTTCGACAGCGCAATCGCGCAGGCGCGGCCGATACCACTGCCGGCGCCGGTGATCAGAGCGATCTTTGAATCAGCCATCGTTGGTCCCTTTCGATTTCCCTAGGCGAGCCTTTCCAGGCTCACCCGTCTGCCTCTAAAGCTCTGGGGCCTCAGCTACGACGGCCGTCTACAACAGCGTGCGTCCGCCGTCGATGGCAAACGTCTGCCCCGTAACGTAGCTCGCGGCCTCCGATGCAAGGTACACCGCCATCAGCCCCACCTCGCGCGGGTGCCCCAGGCGGCCTAGCGGCAAGCTCTTGCCGCCCTCCTCGTTGCGTTTCTGCCACTCTTCCGGCGTCATCGCGTAGACATCCGGGAAGGTCCCCGGCGCGATCGCGTTGACGCGCACGCCGTGCGACGCCCACTCCAGAGCCAGTGACTCCGTGAACCGCGTCAGACCCGCCTTGCCCGAGGCGTACGCCACCATGTTCGCGCCCGGACGCAGCGCCGCGAAGGACGAGATGTTGATCACGTTCGCCGCCGCGCCCTTGGCCAGCAGATGCGGCCCGAACACGTGGCAACCTACGTAAGCCTGCGTCAGGTTCACGTCGATGACGTGATGCCACTCGCTCTCGTTCAGCACGTGCATGTCGGAGCCCGGTAGCTGCGCTATCGTCCCCCTGATCGCGTCGCCGAGGCAGTTGATCAGGATGTCGACGCCGCCGAGCGCCTCGAACGCCTTCTCCCGCAGCTCCTCCATCGGCGCCACCTTTGTCGCGTCCGCCGCCCAGCCAAAGCCCTTTCGCCCCAGCTTGCTGACCTCCGCCGCCACCACCGCCGCGCTCTCGCTGCCCAGCGAGGTCACGCCCACGTCGGCGCCAGCCTCCGCCATTGCAAAGGCGATGCCCTTGCCGATGCCGCGCCCCGCGCCCGTGATCAGGACGCGCTTACCCGTCAGGTCAAAGTCCTTGAGCATGAGTCCCCCGTTCTAGAAACAGCCCGAATCTTACAGCGCCGGCAGATTCACTCTTCGATGCGAAACAGACGCATCGCGTTGCCGCCCAGCATCAACTCGCGCTCCGCATCCGTCACGCCGATCACGTTCTGGATCGCTGCCACAGAGTTGTAGGCGCCCATGTCGAACGGGTAGTCGGTGCCGAGCATGATCCGCTCCGCCCCCACCGTCGAGGCCAGGAAGCTCAGCGCCGGCCCGCCGTGGGTCAGCGAGTCGAAGTAGAGCTGGCTGAAGTACTCGCTCGGCGGCCGATTGATGAACTGCTTGCCCTCGCCGCGCACCTTCCAGCCGTGGTCCCAGCGATAGCGGATGTAAGGGCAGGCGCCGCCGCCGTGCGCCAGGTAGACCTTGAGCCTGGGGAAGTCGCGCAGCACGCCGCCGAATATCAGCGACGCCGCCGCGATCGTCGTGTCCATCGGATTGCCGATCAGGTTGGTCAGGTAGTACTTGCCCAGCCGCTCGCCCAGTCCCGGCACGCCCGCGGGGTGGATGAAGATCGGCACGTCCAGCTCCTGCGCCTTGGCGTAGAACGGCGCCAACGACGGGTCGTCCAGGTTCTTGCCATTGATCTGGCTGCAGATCTCGGCGCCGCGCAGCCCCAGATCCCTGACGGCGCGCTCCAGCTCCCGAGCCGCGTCCTCAGGCGACTGCATCGGCAGGTTGGCCAACGCCAGGAAGCGCTTCGGGTTCGCCGCTACCACCGCCGCGAAGGCGTTATTGATGCTGCGGCAGATGCGTATCGCACGCTCAGCCGGCAGCGCATCGGCGAACATCGGCTGCAGCGAGATCACGTGCATGTCGATGCCCTGGACGTCCATGTCGCGCAGCCGCCGCTCGACGCTGTAAATCGTATCGGCGTCGAAGTTGTTCATCGGCCGCAACGGCAGCGTGTGCACCTCGCCGCTGCCGTCCAGCGGGTAGTGCACCTCGTCGCCCTGCACAAACGGCGCCGGGATCATGTGCGCGTGGACATCGATTCGCAGCATGAAGAGCCTCCTGTCGGGCCTGAAGGACGGGGGAGGTGAGCTGACAACCCTGCAGGTTGAAACCTGCAGCACCACGGACCTGGCGTCGGCGAAGCTGCAGGTTTCAACCGCAACTATCCCCCCATGGCACGTAAACTGGTATACTCGCGGCCATGTTCGGCAAACTCGCCGCAGCGGCGGGGGCCGTGATGGCCGGTAGCATCGTAATGGCAATCGCGACCGATGGTGATGAGAAGTTCATCGTCGCAGCGGTAATCGCGGGCGTTCTGATGATGGCCTTCGCTGGTGCCGAATGGTACACATCGAGAGGTGTAAAGGGGGCCATCATGGAGGGTGGGGTCGATACAGGTGGCGGCGACATACGAGAGTCGAATGTTGCGGGTCGTGACCAGACGATCAACTACGCACAACCACCAAAAGCCGTTGTCTTGGATGGTTGGGAAGATGAGCCAGGTGCACCCAAGTTCAGGCTAAACGTGGCCGCCACTCGATTAGAGAATGGCGTTAGACAAGAGATGGGATTCTACAAACAGAAGGGCGGGCCAGTCGGCGGCGTGCGTGCGCGCTTCCGTGGCCCAGGTGTAAGCATGGAGATGGTGACCCCGCGAGAGCGGGAGGCGGATCACTGGCAAATGCAGGAAGTGGTGTTCTCTGCGGATGGGACGCCCGATCCAGAGTTAGGTGACGGAGTGGCAGGGTTTGAGGTTCAATTCAAGTGGGAAGGTGCAGAGCGTCACATTCTCTGGTCAGCGAAGTTCAGCAAGCATGAAGGCCGCAGTCATTGGGACATCGACTGGCGGGTTGACCCCGACCAATTCTGGACGGTGTAAACTAGACTCGTGACGAGTAAGAAGTCAGAAAAGCGCCCGCGCCCGTCCTATGAGGACGGGAAGTTACGTGACCCTGCAATCGAAAAGATGCAGGATGCCGAGTATAAGAAGGGCGACCTGTTAGCCCTCATCAAGAAGGCCGTCCAGGTCGCCCACAAGCCCGCGAAGGGCTAGGCTAGTAATAACAGTCGGGGTTGCCACTGGGGTTCCCAGTGCAGAGCCTTAACCATAGCGGTACTCCTTCCTAAGCGGTGGGGTTGGCCCTTAACCATCAGGCCCCACCGCTTCTTATTATCCCTAACGACCCCCTGATGGGCCGGATTAGGCAACGTCGCCGTTCTGCGGGGCGGCAAGTAGTTTTGGAGCTTCGGCCGTGACTGTATAGACCATGTCGAGGATCAACTCGATGGCCTTGATCCACTGGTCACGATCCTCTTTCGACCAGCTGCTACCTTCCTTGGGAAGCTTTTCAAGCATGCCCTTGATCAGGGTTGGGTAACTGGGACCGCTGCCGCTTCCGCCAGGACGATCGTCTTGGCCTCGTTGGTCGCCCTGGCCGGTTTCTACGTGGCCTTCAGAAGGTCGATTGGCGACAGCCGGAAGAACAAGACGGTCACGCCCTTGATAGAAGAACCCGGCATGATCTGCGGATCGTTGGAGCGCTTGCCGAGCCTTGTCCTTTTGTTTCTCAGCCACTCCCAGCTCGACAAGTACAGCTTCGAGACCGAGGCTGGTCGGCGGGAGAGTGTAGCCCTTGACCTTCTCGTAGAGAGCTTTGTAAAGGGGAACGGCCAAGAATGCGTCAACCCGCGCCCTGTCTACTTGAAGAGGATCGACCATCCGGTGTCCGAGTGGTGTCAGAGTGATGCCGTCCTTGGATGTGGTAATCAGGGTAAAGATTCGAGCGGTGGCCACCTTCGCGCCATACGCCCCGGAGTCAACATTGTCATGCCCAAGCTCCGGCGCAAGCTGATCAGCCCCACACTTGCCGCCCAATTGGTGAACAGCCCCTGCAACGGCTATCGCATCATTCAAGTCGCCATACGGAAACCTGATTTGTGAACGCTCCCGTTGCTTCTGCTCTTCGGCGGCGGGTTGTTCCATTGGTTTGAGAGTGGCGTCCGACATTTGTAATATCCTCCTCAAATGCTCATTCAGCGAATACGTCACAGGTAGCCTATCACGGATTTATGCGGCTGCAATGGGCGTGTGCCACTAAATCCGCATTAGTTTACAAAGAGACTCTGGGGCTTTATGAGCCGAGTGGCGAATAGCTCCCATGTTTGCCTGCACGTACGGCTCGCACGCGCTCGCCAATCGTCTCGAACATCGGCTCCGCGTCGTTGCGGTGGTTGTACCTGAACGTGTACTCGTTGGCGTAGGACTGAAGGTGCTTCTCGCTGACCGAGTGGTAGACACCCTTCACGCCGTTCTTGAACAGCGCCCAGAATCCCTCAATCGTGTTGGTGTGAACGTCGCCATCGACGTAGACGTTGGCCTTGTGGTGGACACGCCGATGCGCCCAGCCCATGTTATCCAGACGCCGGTAGAAGTTGGCTTCGTCCGTGTAGATCATCGCGGATGGCAGGACGTGAGTAGCGATTAAAGGGATGATGATCTTGCCCGACCGTTCGGGGATCACCATCGTCCGGATGCGGCCACCACGCTCTACAGCGCCTACCAGCGTTGCAAGCTGCTTGCCGCGCGTGTGGTCACGCGGGCCACGCCTAACCTTGCCGTCCGCGCCTCTGGGCTGCTGTTCGCCGTTACGGTAGCGGGGCTTGCCGCCGATTAAAGTCTCATCGACTTCGACCGTGCCACTCAGCGGGCCATCGTCCTCTGCTAGCAGCATCCGCACCTGGTTGAACATGCGCCACGCCGTTTTGTAGGTGACGCCTAGCTCGCGCTCAAGCTGCTTGGCGCTGATGCCGCAACGGGTAGAGGCCATCAGGTACATCGCGTAGAACCAGGACTTTAGCGGCGTGCTGGACTTCTCGAAGATGGTTCCGGCCAGCGGGTAGACGTGCGTGCCGCAGTAGTCGCAGGAGTAGGCCTTGCGGTTGGTTAGCTTGTGGTGCGGGCGATCCTCATTGCACGTTCGGCAGAAAACGCCTTCTGGGTAGAGCATGTAAAGGATACTGTCCAGGCAGGCATCGTCATTCGGGAAGTCGGCGTTGAAGTTGCGGATCGTGTACTTCTGCATCTCTTGGTCACTCCTGTTAGAGTGAGTCTAGAGGATTCTGTACGTGCTGTCAAGGGATAATTGCGGTTTCAACCTGCAGAGTCCGTCCTCACCTCAAACGGCGCGGGCGCGAACGGCGCCATCATGCTTACGGCACGAAGCGCCTGTCAACGAGCCGTTGACTCCCCGTCTCTCGCGTTCCATAGTCCCACGTAGCCCCGCGTTCGCCCCCGTTCTCTAGACACCAAGGAGTCACTACATGAAGGTCCTCGTACTGGGCGGCGCCGGCTTCATCGGCCCTCGCGTCATGCGACGCTTCGTCGAGCGCGGCCACGAGGTCGCCTGCATGGACATCAACCCCAACTCGCCCACCCTCGAGCCGCTCAAGGGCAAGATCGAGTC
>CAZNHI010000058.1:0-9390 GCA_964572535.1 uncultured Dehalococcoidia bacterium | reverse complement strand
GCTACGCGGCATGAAGTTCGACAGCCGGCCGCCGACGAACGGCCGCACCAGCACCTCTGCTGACGTCAAGTACAGCTGGGATCGCTTCGTCGCCACCAACACCCGCGCACCCGAGCTGGCCAACGTCAAGAGCGCAGACGCTCCGATCACCGCGATCGAGACGCCGGATGAGCAGACGGTGGTGATGAAGCTGAAGTTTCCGTTTGCGCCGCTCTTCGCCTACCTGGGCAGCACCTTCTTTCCGCACATCTATCCCAAGGAAGCGGACGGCGGCTACGAGACTAAGAGCATTGCGAGGGGCACGGGAGCGTGGACCCTACCGGACAGCCGGCCGACCGGCAACGCCGAACTGACACGCAACCCCAACTACTACCACCAGGGCGAGCCCTACTACGACAAGCTGACCTTCCACAACATCGCGGACAACGCGACTATCTACTCGCAGATGGTCGCGGGCAATCTGGACTTCCACAACTTCCTCATTCAGGATGATGTACTCAAGCTGAAGAAGGACAACCCGAAGATGGTCATGTACCAGCGGCCCTTCTTCGCGAAGGGCTGCGGCGCCATCTTCTTCGGACGCAAGCCCGGGTCCCCCTGGAACGACGAGCGCACGCGCAAGGCGCTGGCCATGAACATGGACGCCGACCTCTGGGGCGACAACTACAGCAACCGCACAAAGTTCGAGGCCGAGGGCTTGCCGGTCAACACGGAATGGTTCGCCAGGGCTGGCCCCGGCTACAGCTGGTGGCTTGACCCTCGAAAGAGCGAGTTCGGGCCGGCCGGGAAAAACCTCCAGTACAACCCGGCTGAAGCGAAAAAGCTACTGCAGGCGGCGGGCCAGACCTCGCAGATCAAGCAGCTGTACCACTTCGTGCCCAACCCGGCTCGAGACCCGCTCTACCAGGCCATGCTGGGAATCTACGAGTCCGGCGGTGACTTCAAGTTTGAACAACAGGCTCACCCGGACTTCAACCTCTACCTGACGCAGATCCGCAACACGGGCGGTGGCTTTGACGGGATTAGTGTGTCGTTCTACTTCGACCACCACGACTACGACTGGACGATGTACCTGGCCTATCACCCGTCTTCCACGGACTTCTGGATGGGCAAGGCGAACGAAGACCCGAAGATGACGGACTTCGTCAACCGGCAGCGGCGTGAGCTGGACAACAAGAAGCGGGAGCAGATCTTCCAGGACTTCGTCAAGTACGACGTCGAGAAGATGTATTACATCCCGTACCACTTCCCTGTGGACACTCAGCCGTACTACGTCGCCCAGCCCTGGGTCGGTGGTTGGGGTTGGCCGCAGCCCTACATCGAGCAGAACCCGGCGGGTGGCGGTCAGATCTACTCGCAGTACTGGTACGACGCATCGAAGAAGACGTAGCAGTTCTGGCGAGTAATCGAAAACGGAATAGCCTTTGACAAGGTTGGAGCCGTTGCCGGATCCCCGGCAGCGGCTCCAACCTCTAGACCCTCAGAGGTGCGCCATCGTCATCAAGCGAATTACCGCGGCCAACGAGAACCTGACCAGCGGCCGTTCCCGTGAGGAGGCCCAACACTACTGGGCTGAAACGCACGGTAAGCTCGTCGCGAACAGCCCAACGCTCAACCGCTACCACCACTACTTCAGCCTGCCGGAGGCCTACGCCTCGGACCCGAAGCCCACGTTCATCGGCATTTCGATGTTCTGGCGCGACGACCCCTTCGCCCTCCCCGCCATGGCTGATGGTCAGCCGACGGATGCCTTCACGCGCTTCTATCGCAACCAGCCCGCCGGGTCGGACGACGCCCAAGTGTTCGACAGGACCAGGCGCTGGCCGCGAGACGACCAGCACGCCGACATCTTCGGCGAGGAGCACGTCATCATCGACGGCAAGACAACGCCGGCGATGGTCAACGCAATCTTCATGGTCTGCCGCAAGCCCGGACTCGACCACCGGGACTTCTTCGAGCACTGGACGAATGCGCACGGACCCCTGGCTGCGAAGCTGCCCGGACTGCGCCGCTACATCCAGAACCACGGCCTCCTGGAGGCTTTCTCCCGCAACACCGGCGGCCAGACTCACGACGGCTGGTCCGAACTCTGGTTCGATGACTACGCCACATTCCGCCGGGCCTATAACTCACCGGAGTGGAAGGCGATGGACGAAGACGGGAGCACGCTATTCGACCCCAAGCAGGGCATCGTCATTGGCCGGGAGTATGTTCAGAAGGACGAAAGCTGGAAGCCTCGCGACTACGGCTCCCTGTCCATGACCGAGGATGAGATCCGGGGCCGCCTGCTGCAGCAAGGCTTCAAGTCGCTGTCAGCCGACCCGCAGGCCCCTGCGAGGATCAAGTCCGCGGCGGAGAAGGGGCAACTGGCGGTCTGGACAGATGACCACATCGCCGTCTTCGGCGACTGGATAATCGACTCACGCCCGCAGCGCTAACCGTTACAACCCCGCGATACCCGACGGACAAGACCGAGGAGGAGGGCCTGCCATGCCGATCAAGCGCATCACCGCAGCGAACGAGAACCTGACCAATGGTCGCTCACGCGAGGAAGCCCAGCACTACTGGGCGGAAACCCACGGCAAGCTCGTGGCTAACAACGCCAATCTACGCCGTTACCATCACTACTTCAGCCTCCCCGAAGCCTATGCGTCTGACCCGAAGCCGACATTCATGGGCATTTCGATGTTCTGGCGCGAAGACCCCTTCATGGTGTCGCAACCCCCCGCCGGCGGCTGGTTCCCGGTGCGCGCCGACGACGAGCACGTCTTTGACCGCACGCGTCGCTGGCCTATCGATGACCAGCACGCGGACATCCTCGCCGAAGAGAACGTCATCATCGATGGTCAGAAGACGCCAACTATGGTTAACGCCATCTTCATGGTCTGCCGCCTGCCGGGCCTCGACCACCGTGACTTCTTCGAGCACTGGCGCGAAGTCCAGGGACCGCTGGCCATGAAGCTGCCGGGGCTGCGTCGCTACATCCAGAACCACGCGCTCCTCGAGCAGTTTCAGCGCGGGTCACAGACCCACGATGGTTGGTCCGAGTTCTGGTTCGATGATTACGCATCCTTCCAGAACGCCACTCGCTCACCTGAGTGGCAGGCGATGGAGGCCGACGGACGCACGCTGTTCTGCGAGCAGAAGGGCATCGTCATCGGCCGCGAATACGTGCAGAAGGACGACAGCTGGGAGCCGCGCGACTACGGCTCACTGTCTCTGAGCGAGGACGAGATCCGCGCCCGGCTGGCCAGCGAGGGCTACGGGGCGCTACTGAGCGCCGACCCGGCGGCGCCCGCGAAAATCAAAGCCGCTGCAGCCAAGGACCAGCTCGGCGTCTGGACGCCGCACCACCTCGTGACGCTTGACGACACTCGTATCGACGCGCGCCCCAGCCGCTGACGCCCGGAGGACGCTTCTCTGGGTAAGAACCGGGCATTCGTGAGGAGGCTGACCGAGTGACTTCATCACCTTACAGAGCGGACCACGTCGGTAGCCTGCTCCGGCCCCAGGAGCTGCTCGATGCTCGGGCGCGCTTCGCGGACGGTAAGATCAGCGAAGCAGAGTTGCGGGAAATCGAGGACGCCAGCATTCTCAAAGCGCTGGAATTGCAGCGCAGCGCCGGCTTGGACGTCTTCTCCGATGGCGAGTACCGCCGCGGCGGTTGGAGCGCGGCCGCGTCCGGCGCCATCGAAGGGCTCGTCCCGGTCGAGGGCTCACCGATCCGCCGCATCTTTGCCGAGTGGCGCGGTCCGGAGGCCGGGGCGTTCAACCAGACGCTCAGCCGGGTCCAGAGCATGGTTGCGGGCCAGCGGGTCCGCAAGACTCGCCGGTTCGTCGCCACCGACTCCGGGTTTCTGCGCGATCACGCCGGCGGCCCCTGGAAGATCACCCTCCCAGGTCCCATGTCGATGGCTGGGGGGATGTTCGAGCCCGGCGTCAGCGAGGCCGCCTATCCCAACCGATTCGCACTCGCCGAAGACCTCGCGCCGATGCTCAACGACGAATTCACCGCCCTCGCCGACGAGGGTGCGCCCTACGTGCAGCTCGACTCTCTGCACTACGTTGAGCGAGTCGCCGACAAGACCGTGCGTGTTCGCATGATCGCCGAAGGTGAGGATCCGGACGCATACCTGGACAACCTCATTCGTCTCGACAACCTGGCCCTGGCAGGGCTTCGCGGCCGGCCCGGCGTCACCGTGGGTCTACACATGTGCCGTGGCAATGCCCGCAGCCGCTGGCACGCGGAGGGCGGCTATGAGCCGGTGGCCGAAAAGGCCTTTCAACAGCTCAACGTTGACCGCTTCCTGCTTGAATACGACACGGACCGAGCGGGTGGATTCGAGCCTCTGCGGTTCGTACCCAAAGACAAAATCGTCGTCCTGGGCCTGATCAGCTCGAAGCTCCCCGAGCTCGAATCTGTCGACAGCTTGCGCCGGCGTATCGATGAGGCTACGAGGTACATCGCGGTCGAGAACCTGGCGATTTCCCCGCAGTGCGGCTTTGCTTCGACGCAGATGGGCAACCTGCTGACCTGGGATGAGCAACGACGCAAGTTGGAGCTAGTCGCTGAGGTCGCCCGAAAAGCCTTCGCCTGATCCCGGGCGTTGCGGGGCGTCAGCCTGCTCGACGGCTCACGACGGTGACAGCGTCCGGAGCTGCGCTCTACAGAACCGGCTTATTGCAGGTTGTAGCGAGCGAATTGAGTGCTGGCCTTGGGCATGTCGCCCAGGATTGCGATTAGTGCCGACATCTCGGCCGCCAGCGATTGCATTTGCCGCACAAGCCAGGTCTCGTATTCGCGGTCCGTGTCTATTGCGCCCAAAGCGAGCATCGCCAGCAATGGGCTGCCATCGAGATCGAACACTGGTACGGCAACACCGCGCACGTCCTCGAAGCGCTCGAACATATCGACGGCATACCCCTGTTCCCTGATGACCTCGAGCTCATTCTCGAGGACTTCGGGGCTCACGATCGTCCGCGAGGTGTAGCTGACAAGTTCGTCCACCTCGTAGAGGTACTGCCTTTCCGCCTTGGGAAGATAGGCTAACAGGAGTTTCCCGTCCGCCATCGCGTGAGCCGGCTGCGAAACGCCAGGCTCGAAGTCAGGTGTGCCGCTCTCGTTGCCCGGCACCCGGGCCAGGTGAATGACACGTAAGCCGACGACTGTGCTCAGTGCGGCGTGATGGCCTGCCAAAGCAGCAAGTCTCATCAGGAAGACCCGGCCGTGTTGGACTATCGGGCTCGTGATCAGCCCAGTGGAACCGATACCCAGCATCTGGGTGCCCAACCGATATTTTGCCGTTCGGGAGTTCTGCTCCACCCAGCCGATGCTAGTCAAGGTCGTCAGCATGCGGTGGACACTAGCGGGCGAAAGCTTGACCCGCGAGGACAACTCCAAGACTCCCATGGGGTAGGGGTGCTCGGCTAGCGCAGTGATAATCCGGGCCGCACGCTGGACGGATCTAACGGTCCCTCCCGACTTCGGCAGAGCGTCATCCTTAGCTTTCATTCTCCTTACTCTACCAGCATGCCCATTCAGACTCATCTGCCAGGTCAGCGGCTATCAGTCGTCGCCGGCGGCAGGCTTCCGTGACGCGGGCTCATCGTGGCGCGAAAAAGTGAACCCTTCATAGCCCTTAGCAACAATGTCCTTGCACAATCGAGAGTAGGTGTGCACGCCGCCCACGTAAGGCATGAAGATGCGCGGCTTGCCGGGAATGTTGGCGCCCATGTACCAGGAGTTTGCCTTGGGATAAAGCGTGGACTGGGCCACTTCATCGTTGTACTTCACCCAGCGGTCTTCCGCTTCCTGATCCGCCTCAATGCGTGTATGCCCCTCACATTTCATGTGATCGAGACAGCCCGCAATGAAGTCCACGTGCTGTTCGATAGAGAGGATCATCTGACTTTTCACCCCCGGGCTCTGAGGCCCAGTAACCATGAACAGGTTTGGGAAGCCCGCCATCATGATCCCGAGATAGGTATGGGGACCGTCGGCCCACTTACTCCTGATCTCGGTGCCTGTGTCGGCGCAGATGTCGATCTCCTTCATGGCCCCGGTCATGGCGTCGAAGCCCGTGGCGAACACGATGGCATCGAACTCATAGTTCGCCTCAGAGGTGCGGATCCCCGTCGGGGTGATGCACTCAATGGGTACGCTTCTGGCGTCCAC
Source organism: uncultured Dehalococcoidia bacterium (assembly GCA_964572535.1). Taxonomy (GTDB): domain Bacteria; phylum Chloroflexota; class Dehalococcoidia; order DSTF01; family WHTK01; genus WHTK01. The sequence continues at coordinate 3,215 of CAZNHI010000058.1, read as the reverse complement.
CAGGGTCACATTGTCGCGATTGAAGACCTCGTAGTAGTTGGTATCCAGGATCAGGCGCTTGGTGCCGATGGGATGGTCAGTGGGGCACAGCAGCTCGGCAGTGCGGGGATCCTTCACCGTCTCCCGAATACGGGCACGCACGAAGTCTGCTGCCGTCTCATTAGCCTTCTCGTCGAGCAGAAGGTCTGTGTAGGCATAAAGGTAGCTGATGCTGCCGCCTGCTTCCCACTTGGCGGCGTAGGCGGCTTCCCGCTCCTCGGGCGTGGCCTCAAGCGCGCTCTTGCTGGGCGGCGGATAACCGGCCATACCGAAAGGCGTATCGTAGGCGGCCTTGCGGCTATCCCGGTAGGTGGCCTTGTGGGCCCGCTCCCGCTCCGGATCCATGGGTCCGTTGCGAGCCGGCAGAATGAAATTAGCCGTGCGCTGGAACACATGCAGGTGCGTTGCCTGCTCGGCAATGTAAGGAATGCTCTGCACGCCGGACGACCCGGTGCCAATGATACTGACCCTCTTGCCCGTGAAGTCCACACCCTCGTGAGGCCACAGGCCGGTGTGGTACCACTCGCCCTGGAAGCTCGAAAGGCCCGGAAACTCCGGCACCCGGGGTGTGGAGAGGTTGCCGGTGGCCATTACGATATAAGGCGCACTCACGCTGTCGCCCTTGTCAGTGGTGATGGTCCACAGATTGTCTGCGCTGCTGAACTGAGCCGTGAGCACCCGTGTGTTGAGCGTCACGTCCTTGCGCAGGTCGAAGCGATCTGCCACGTGCTCGATGTACTCCAAGATCTGCGGCTGGGTCCCGTAGCGATCCGGCCAGTGCCAGTCCTGCTCCAGCTCTGGGGAGAAGGAGTACGAGTACTCCAAGCTCTCAATGTCGCAGCGGCAGCCCGGATAGCGGTTCCAGAACCAGGTGCCGCCGAGATCACTGCCTGCCTCGAAGGCCCGCGCCGAGAGACCCAGCCCGCGCATCCGGTACAAGGTATAGAGCCCACCGAGACCGCCGCCGACGACGATGACATCTAGATCGGGACCGGACCGGGTTCTCGCGGATGAATTGGAGTTCATTGAGATTGCCTCCGGGAAAAGCCACACCGAACACGGCGCCACAGTTGCTCGAGACCTGGAGCCACGAGGGATGCAATGCGACCCTGACATACCCATGCCAGCCCCGACCTGTACTGTAGACCGGCACGGGCGGGTCGCACCATGCTGAGGAGCGCGCGTTGACCGGCCTTGAGGTGACTGCGGGCCAGATCCACGTGCTGTCAGGGGACATGACCAGGTCATTCATGAGGGTTGAAGGAGATGAGTCAGAGCGCAAGTCGGCGCCGCGCCCGGAAGGCGCCCTGGTTCAGAATCCTCGCGTAGCTGCAGCAACCGGCGAAGGAAAACGCAGTTGTTCCCTTTTCTAGCAATATCTCTCGACGGTGTAACTGACAGCAGTTTTGACAGCAACGGCCGTGCCTGACCAGGGACAACCGAGGCGGTCAGCAACCAGATGAGGCGGGCATCATGGCTATGATGCGATAAGACTGAGTTGCAGGGAGCTTGCGCGCCGGCCATGGAAGCATGGGACGGAGTGCCGGCCAATGTCAGGGCTCCTCGTTAAGCTCAGGTGCAGCCCATCGCTACGCCTCGGGCGGCAAGAGGTTGTAGCGCCTCAGGAGGCCGCTTGCCTTGACCACCTCGCCAACCACCAGCGGCGCCAGTGACAGCCCCACCACCGCGAGCCACTGCTCGCCCGAGAGCGACTCGGCGTCGAAGGCGCCCCGCAGACCCGGTACGTAGAACACCGCCACCAGCGCCAGCACCGACGCGGCAAGCGCGCCCAGCAACCAGGGGTTGCGCCGCAGCGACACCACGGTCTCGGTTTCGCTGCGAAACACCAGCGACGCCGCCAGTTGGGCGCCGACCAGCGTGGCAAACGTCATGCTCGCGGCCAGATCATCCGCTCCCCAGACGTGACCCAGCGTGTACGCTGCGAGCGTGCTGGCCGCGATAACGCTGCCCAGGCCTAGGATAGGCACTAGAGATAGAACCGTGATCAGGCCTCGCCCGCGGGTTCGCGGCGGCTGCTGCATCACGCGGGCACTCGCCGGCTCCACGCCCAGCGCCAGAGCCGGCAGGCCGTCCGTGAGCAGGTTGACGAACAAGATCTGCACTGGCGTCAACACCGCGTCGCCAGCCAGGACCAGCGCCAGGAATACCACCGTAACCTCGGCCGCGTTGCAGGCCAGCAGGAAGTGGATGAAACGCCGGATGTTCGCATGGATCGTGCGGCCCTCCTCAATCGCCGCGACGATCGTGCTGAAGTTGTCGTCCGCGAGCACCAGGTCGGAGGCTTCGCGCGCTACGTCGGTGCCGCTCCGGCCCATTGCCACGCCGATGTCGGCGGCCCTCAGCGCCGGCGCATCGTTCACGCCATCGCCGGTCATGGCGACGATGTGGCCCTCCTCGCGCGCCGCCTGGATGATCCGCAGCTTCTGGTCGCTGGTCACACGGGCGAAGATGGCCGACTCTGCCACGCGCCGCCGCAGGCCTTCTTGGTCGAGCTCGTCGACCTCGGCGCCAGTTGTCACTTCACCAAGCAGGCCCAGGGCGGCGCCGATGCTCGCTGCGGTCTCGCGCTGATCCCCGGTCAGCATGACCACCTGGATGCCGGCCTCTTGTGCCCGCCGGATCGACGCCTCGGCTTCCGGCCGCAGCGGGTCGGCCATGCAGACCAGGCCAACCAGGGTCAGCCCGCTCTCGATCTGCGCCGGGTCGGACTCGTCCTCTCCCAGGAGCCGCTGCGCCAGCGCCAATACGCGCAGCCCGCGACGCGCCATCCCAGCCGCCCGCTCCAGCACCTCCCCACGGCGCTCCACTGTAGCCTCCGTATTACCGATGAAGGAGCAGCCTTCAAGCACGCGCTGGGTGGCGCCCTTGGTCAATGCCAGCCTGGTTCCGTCCTCACGTCTGACCACCACCGTCATGCGCGCCCGGGCCGCATCAAACGGAATCTCGAGCTCGCGAACCTCCGTCGAAGCTCGCCTCAAGGCAGGAGCCCGGTCATCGGCGTAGACGAGTAGCGCGATCTCGGTCGGGTCGCCGCCGTCCGATCCGCCGTTCTCGCCCAGCGTCGCGTTGTTGCACAGGTGCGCGATGCGCAGAAGATCGCCCTCCTGGCCCGCAAGCCAGGTCTGCTCCACGCGCATGCTGTTCTGCGTCAGCGT
>CAZNHI010000057.1:0-9613 GCA_964572535.1 uncultured Dehalococcoidia bacterium | reverse complement strand
GGCTGGGGACCTTCGGCTACGACGACGAGGGCGTGCCGGCGCAGCACGTGCCGATCGTGCGCAACGGGATGTTCCTGGGCTACCTGACCTCGCGCGAGACGGCGCAGCAGATCCGGGGGATACGAGGCGACCTGGCCAACGGTTCGGGCCCTTCGACAGGCTCAGGACGAACGGGGTCGTTGGTACCGGGCCTGTCAGGCGGGGCGATGCGCGCCGACAGCTGGCGACACCTGCCGTTGATCCGCATGACCAACGTGAGCCTGGAGCCGGGCGCCCCTGCGGCAGGCTCAGGACGGGGCTGGACGCTGGAGGACCTGATCGCGGACACGGACGAGGGCATCTACATGGAGACGAACCGGTCCTGGAGCATCGACGACAAGCGGTTGAACTTCCAGTTCGGCACGGAACTGGCGCGCGAGATCAAAAACGGCAAGCTGGGTGACCTGCTGAAGAACGCAACCTACACCGGGATCACGCCGCAATTCTGGGGCTCCTGCGACGCGATCGCGAATCGGGATGGCTGGGTGGTGTGGGGGACGCCGAACTGCGGCAAGGGCCAGCCGGAGCAGGTGGCGCACACGGGCCACGGGGCGAGCGCGAGCCGGTTCCGGGACGTACGCGTCGGGGTTATGCAGTAGGGGCGTCAGGCCTTGAGCGGGATGGCAACCGCTTCGAGGGTTGTGAGGTCAAGGACCTCCGACGCGTGGTCGATGTCTATGCCGACCACCCGGCCCTTTTCGTCGAAATCGAGCACAACTCCGGGAGCTACCTCGTCAGAATCCACGCTCGGACGCTCGTTGAGGTTTATGTATAAAGAGTCGGTTTCGGGGTAGTAATGAAGCTTCATGTGAGTCGACGCCTGAATCCTCGATCCGGAAACGCATTGTGAATTGTCGAGCCGTCTTCTAGTGTAACAACTCTGACGAAGCGATTGCCCAGTTCGGGTACCTGCGCCCAGTACCTGATTCGTCCGTCCGCCTGAACTTCAGTATGGACGTGCTCCTCGACTATCCGCCAACAGAGTTCCAGGGTCAGATACGTCCGCTTCGGAAGAATTCGCTCCCGGAAGTAGCGGGTTGCTTCTGGCATTTCCTGATCATACGACCACGCGCCTACAAGCCCGCGACCTCTTGTTACGCAGACGATACGCCTGGGCGCTTGTGGGTTGATGGGTTCCGTACGCGCGTTCGCGTAGCGTAAACGAGGCGGATTATCGCTACTTAGTGAGCAAGGAGGGTACCGAGATGGTGACCTCGTCACAACTGGAACTTGGTGCGAAGGTGATGACGGCGGATGGCAAGCAGATCGGCAGCGTCAAGGAGATCGGCGGCGACCGGTTCAGGGTGGACCGACGGTTGTTCCCGGACTACTGGCTGGGCAACGAGTACGTCGATGACGTGTCGGGTGGGATCGTGCAGCTGATCGTGACGAAGGAAGGCCTGCGGGCGGCGAAGATCTGACGAGGGCAGACGATAGAAGCGGGGGATGGCAGGTCTAAAGAACCTGCAGCTACGTCTAGTTTGGCCGTGCTGGGTTAGCTGGAGGCGGCGGCGCCCGCCGCGTCCTCTGCAGATGACACTTGCGGTGAGGCTGCCAGGATGCGCGGCCCGGCGCGATACTCGTAGAGCTCCCTGAGACGCAGGCCGACGAAGGCCGCGACGCCGACGGCCGCGACGCCGCCGCTGACGACCGCAAAGGTCGCGCTGGTGACGGCGGCGAGGAAGCCAGACTCCATGGCGCCAAGCTGATTCGAAGCGCCGATGAACACCTGGCTGACGGCGCTGACCCGGCCTCGTAGCTCGTCCGGGGTCGAGAGCTGGATGATCACGTTGCGCATGACCATGCTGACCATGTCCGCCGAACCGATCGCCATGTAGAGGATGATCGCTGCCCAGAAATCGCGCGAGAGACCGAAGGCAATCGTAAAGACGCCGTAAACGGCCACGGCGTAAACCAGCGTACGTCCTGCCTTGACGATGGGCGGGCGAAAGACCATGACGAGCGACGTTGCGAAGGCTCCGATCTCGAGGGACGCGAAGAGGATGCCGTAGGCGAGGTCCTTGTCGAGCGAGCCGGTGTCGAGGATGTCGGCGGCGTAGACGGGCAGCAGGGCCTGGGCGCCGCCGAAGATCACGGCGAACATATCGAGCGACATGGCGCCGACCAGGATCTGCCGCTGGCGCACGTAGAGGATGCCTTCCTTGATCGCGGCCACCGTGAGGGAGCGGCGGCCGGCGGCCGTCTGCTCGTAGCGCAGAAGGAAGGTGCAGATCATCGCCCCGCCCATGAGGCCTGCCTGCACGCTGTAGGCGACGCCGGCGCCGGCGGTGGGCAAGACACCGGCGGCGATGCCGGGACCGACGATCATGCCCAGCGACTGCAGCGTCGAGGTGACGGTAACGGCGTTGGCGAATGTCTCCTTGCGGACGATGCCGGGCAGCATCGCGGTGCGGGCGGGCGCTTCGAAGGAAGAAGAGATGCCCATGAGCAGGACGAGGCCAAAGATAATCTCGACCTGCACCCAGCCGCCGAAGGTCGAAACAGCCAGGACGATGCCGCAGCTCAAGGGCACGATCTGCGCGATCAGGACGATGAGGCGGCGGTTGAAGCTGTCTGCGGCGGCGCCACCGATCAGGCTCATGCCAAGCGAGGGCAGGAATCGCACCAGGCCGAGGATGCCGAGGTTGAGGACGGAGCCGGAGATGTTGTAGACCTGCCAGGCCATGACGGCCTGCAGCAGCATCTGAGCCGTGGTGCCGAGGACGCGGCCGGAGGTGTAGAGGATGAATCGGGGTTGGCGCAGCGCCGCGAGTGCGTCGTATTTGACGGGGGACTCGTCGGAGGGAGACTCGTTCACGCGGAGTCTCCGGTGGGTTTGAGAGGGTGTAGCGGCGGCGCCGCCGGAGTATCCATACGGAGGGTAATTCTAGCAGACGGTGGTCGCCAGACCGTGGTTCTACAGGTCCATGTCCATGCGTCGATGCTCGATGTTGGCGTCGAGGAAGACGGGGCCGCGGGCGCTGTAGCCGAGTCGCTCGTAGAAGGGGACGGCGTGGAGCTGGGCGGCGAGGGTGATCGAAGGGGCGTTGCGGGCACGGGCGAGGTCGTGCAGGGCGAGCATGACGGCTCGGCCGATGCCGTGACGGCGGTGCTTTGCCAGGACGGCGACGCGGCCGATATGCAGGCGGCCGTCGGGCTCGGCGAGCAGCAGGCGTCCGGTGGCTACGGGGCGGCCGTCAAGGCGGGCGAGGACGTGCAGGCAGGTCGTGACGCCGGCGGGGTCCGCGTCGTGGGTGTCGATCTCCTCCGCTTCGGGGACGTGCTGCTCGGTGATGAAGACACGGCGGCGGACTTCGAGGGCTGCGAGCATCTGGGCGGCGGTCGTGATCACGCTGACTTCGAGGTCAGGCATGGTCGCCGCACGCCGCCGAGGCTGGAAAGCCTCGGCTACGCGAATGGATACGGGCGTGGTCGCAGGTGGGTTGCGTCATGAATCTGTATAATAGGTGGGTACGGGGACGACAGGATTCGACAGGGAACGGCGGACCCGGATTGCAAGCCGAGGCGTCACCAACCTCGTTAATCAGGTGGCAAACCTAACTGGCGAAAAACAACTCGCCTACGCAGCCTAACTAGCTTGCGTACGTTGACCCCCATCTCGCCCTGATGGGTGGGGAGTTCAGCGACGAAATGTCGGGGTGCTGCACCGCTGACGATCGGTAAGCGGAGCCTAAGATAACCGATAGTGCCTGACGCTAGCCTGCCGGAGCGGCGCGCGTTATGGCGAGATCAAATGCCCGGATAAGCTTGTAGTAGATCTGTGACGTTCTTCTTCTGGACGGGGAGTTCGATTCTCCCCCGTCTCCACCAGTATTGAAAGATGGGGGCTCTGCCCCCAAGCCCCCGCTGAAGGGGCGCATGGAAGTTCTTGGGTTGGGCTTTGCCCAACGCCCGGGGGCTTCGCCCCCAAACCCTGGGTTTGTATGGACGATGGGGCTCTGCCCCCAAGCCCCCGCTGAAGGGGCGCATCGAGTCGAGTAGCCTACGGAGGAACCGGGTGCTCTGTGCCCAAACCTCGATAAAGACGGCGCCTCTCGCCTCTGAAAGCAGGGATTCGAGGGGCTTTTTGTTGGCCTTGACAGCCTGGGGCCGCCTTGCCCCGATTACTACTTGAGCATCTAAGCTGGCGTCTCTTGCGGGGCTAGCGGCATGCCGCGGCTGCGGGGCCGGTAGTTGAGGGCTTATTCGGTCCGTCTAATTTGGACCAGTCGGTCTGGAGGCGTAGCGTTCGGGGCTGGCATTGAAACGCTCGTGACAGGAGTGCGAGCAGAAGTAATACGTTACGCCTGCATACTCCTCAGTTGCGACAGCGCTGGCTGCATCGACTCGAGCCCCGCAAACAGGATCCTTCTCGAGCATGATTACCCTCCATCGATCTTAGGAATGTCGGCCTGAGTTCCGTTCGCCGGCGCCTACTGGAGCTTCTCGGGCGGCAAAGGCTCGTTTCCGACGACCGGCACCGCATGCTCTCCCAACTGCACGTGTACTGCCCTGGGGTGTTCGCCCGGCTCATCGCCAGGCTGTCTCTCCGCGACTGAGAACTCAACCTCGCTCCCCACTGCGAGCTGGCTGAACTCAACCCCGCTCAGACCCGTGAGATGAAAGAAGAACTCTCGACCGTCTTCGCCTTCAATGAAGCCGAACTTCCCGTCCGGGTCGATTCGAACAATCACGCCACGCATTCTCTGGACTCCATGTTCTCCGCTGGATACTCACCTGCGGCTTTTCGCTTTGGGCCCGCGGCGGGGCGCGGGCAATTCTCTGTCACTGCGTACCGGGGGTTGTTCTGGCCGGGCCGGCGCTGGGCTAAAGGCAAGATGTAGCGCGGCCGCGGCGATCTCCATCGGGTCGAACTCGTCCGCCAATTCTTCGACCAGGAGGGCGTAGGACTGGCCAACTTCGCTGCGCAGGGTCTCCCGCAGGGAATTCAGGAATTCGTCCCTGCGCCGAGCCGCTATGTCTTGAGGCGATGGCAGGCGCAACGGGGTCAGCTTCTTGTGAATCTCCCGTTCGATGACGCGCAGGAGCCGTGTCTCGCGGGGTGTGACGAGAGTGATCGCCTCCCCCTTGCGTCCCATGCGGCCGGTCCGGCCGATGCGGTGGACGTAGGCGTCGGAATCTTCGGGAATGTCGTAGTTGATGACGTGAGTTACGTCCGGGATGTCCAGACCGCGAGCAGCAACGTCCGTCGCAACCAGGAGACTGACCTGGCCATTACGGAATGCGCGCAGGACGCGCTCTCGCTGAGACTGGTTCATGTCTCCGTGGATCGCGTCGGCGTCGTAGCCGCGGGCACGCAGCGTGGAAGCGAGGTCGGCGGCCTCGCGGCGGGTCCGGCAGAAGATCAGGGCGGAGACCGGGGACTGGAAGTCCAGGATGCGAGTCAAGGCGTCCGGCTTGGCGTTCTGTGTCGTTTCTAAGTAGACCTGGTGCGTTTGCGGCACGGTCCGGGTTTCGTGGGAGATGGCGGCTAGCTGAGCGTCCCGCATGTAGCGCCGCGCGAGCGAATGGACCCGCGGCGGGACGGTTGCTGAGAAGAGAGCGGTTTGCCGTTCCTTGGGCGTCTTGTCCAGGATCGCCGCGATGTCCTCGGAGAATCCCATGTCCAGCATCTCGTCGGCCTCATCGAGCACGACGATGCGTACGCCATCGAGCTTCAACGTGCCACGTCGGATGTGGTCCAGGATGCGGCCCGGCGTGCCGACCACAAGCTGGACGCCGGCGCGCAGGCCGCGCAACTGGTGCTGGATGTCCTGGCCGCCGTAAATCGGCAGGACGTTGATTCGGCTGAAGCGCCCTACCGCGTAACAGGCCTCCGCGACTTGCAGGGCGAGCTCCCGGGTGGGTGTGAGGACCAGGGCTTGCACCGCGCGGCTCGCCGGGTCCACCAGCTCCATGATCGGTATGGCGAATGCCGCGGTCTTGCCGGTGCCGGTCTGTGCCTGGGCGATGACATCGACACCGCTCATGAGCAGGGGGATGGTCAACGCCTGGATCGGGCTGGCCTGCTCGAATCCGAGGGCGTCGATCGCCTTGAGGATTTCGGGCTTCAAGCCCAGTTCACGAAAGGACGTGTCCACGAGAGCCTCCGGTAATCCAGGTGCGGTCTGCTTGGCCACTATCAGCCTACGCGAGGTGGCATCCTTGATAAAGGGACAGAGGGCACGTGCTGAAGGGGCTGAAGGGCCCGTCCTGAACCGTGGCGCACCGGTATTGAGAGATGGGGGCTCTGCCGCGAAGCCCCCGCTAAAGGCGGCTCCCTGGGCGCCGTGCTTCGTTTTTGGGCGCGAACACCCTCCAGGAAACCGCTCGCTCTACCTTCGCTGGCGTCCTAAATCAGCTAACGGCCCGGAACCAAGGCATCCGGGTTGCGGCGTTCCGTGATGCAGTCGAAGCGGGCCTGGAAGCGATCGTCCCAGTCGTGGTCGGTCGTTACCCAGAACTGATCGGTGCGGATGGCTTCGACCACCTTGTCGGCCACGAGCTCAGGAGGGCGGGCGCTCGCGAATCGTTCAGCGAAGCTTGCCTGCCGCTGCCGCTCGATCTGGGCGGGTGGTGAGTCGTTTTGCAGGCCGGGAGGACGCGTACTGAGGCTGTTGGCTGAGAGGTTGGTAGCGGTTATGCCGGGACAGAGCGCCGTGACGCCGATCTTCGAGCCACTCTGCCTCAGGCTGGTGTAGAGGTACTCCGTCAGGGAGACGACAGCGTGCTTGGTGACGCTGTAGAGCATCGTCGAGTGGGCGATGCCGGACGTAGAAGCCGTATTGACGATGTGGCCTTCCTCGCCGTGCTCCAGCATGCGTGGCACGAACACCCGGAGGCCGTGGATGACGCTCCAGAGGTTGACGCCCAGCATCCACTGCCAATCCTGCTCGGTGGTTTCCCACACAGGGACGGTGAGCGGCCCCAGCACGCCGGCGTTGTTGTGCAGCACGTGGACCTTGCCGTAAGCGTCGTGCGCCTGGCGGCAGAGCTCTTCGACCGATTCGCGAATCGATACGTCGGTGGGGACGCCGAGGACTTCGTGCCCTTGATTGCGCAGCGTCTGTACGGCGGCGGCGAGTGTCGTGGCGTTGACGTCGGCCAGCACGACCTTCATGCCCTCCGTCGCCAGCCGCGTCGCCACGGCGTTGCCGATGCCGCTGGCCGCGCCGGTGATTACGGCGACTTTGCCGTTAAGGTCATGAATCATGGTCGGTGCTCCTTTGCGGCAGAATACTCCGCCCCGAGGCCCGCGCCGAAGGCGGGTCGGTGGGCGTATGGCTCTGTTTTTGAGAGTCCGGCCCTTCGTTGGTGCGTCGCCTAGGGCGTGACTCCGTTCGGAGGAGTCGGGACCCTCTGAATTATGGTGTAGGGGGTGCTTGAATGGCTTTGCCGCCCACTACGCGAAAGACTGTGCGTGACGTATCCTGTCCCTCTATTCGCGCAACGACCGCGAATACTCCAGGTTTGTCAAAACGAATCGGGAAATTGGCCGCAATCTGAGCTCGCTGCTCCGTTCCCACAGGAATGCCGGGCGGGCGCCCAACCTCCAGTTGGGCACCTATCTTTGCTAGCTCCGTCCCATCCTCGGTTTCCACCTGGACCTCTACGTTGTGCTTTTCGTTCGTCTCGTTCCAAGCAACCCTGAAGGAGACCGCCAATCCGATCTGTTGCGAATATGGGAAGACTTGGTTCACATTTAGGACGTCCCAGCCTCCGCCGAGGAGGAACAGCTTCCCTTGCGAAACTTGTGCGGCATCTGCGAGGATGAGCCATTCGACCTGCATTTGACCTCTACCTACTTCTTAACTACACTAAACACTACGGAGTGTAGTGGATGCCGCGTCGAAGCGTCAAGAGCTTGGAGGTTGAGAGCTTTCTTTTCGATGATGAGAACGAGAGGAAATTCGCAGCTAACGGCGTGACCATTGAGCAGGTCGATCAAGTCCTCGACAATCCTCACGTTGTGGCTCGGAACCGAAAAGGCCGCCGGACTCGAATTATCGTCTTCGGCACCGACAACGGCGGCGCCTGCATCGCTGTCCCCGCCGAGTCGACATATGATGAGCGCCGCTGGCGGCCAGTCACAGCTTGGCCGTGCAAGGATCACGAAAAAGATATTCTGAGGAGACGGTTACATGGCAACTGACAACGAGATGGAGAATGCCGAGACATGGGATCTCGAGAATGCTGAAGTCAGGCCTCCGGTGTCAGGACGGCGCTCAGTCGTCAGCGTCGCATTTCCTCCAGCAGACCTTTCGCGTGTCGCACGGGCTGCCCGTGCGAAGGGCCTGAAGCTCTCTGAGTTCATCCGAGAGGCGGCTATTGAGAAGGCTAGCCCTGAGGGGTCTGCAGCCTTCTCGCAGGCCATCTTCTGGGTAGATTCCGTGACCCGAAAGGAAGACGTGCTCATTCATGAGACCGTGTTCCCTTCTCAGACGGTCGCATCGAGCGTCGTGAAGGACTGGGATCTTCAGATCGTATAGATCCGGCCTTTTGTCCATGGCTATCGCCAGCTACGACGCTCGATGAAAGAGTTCGAATCTGGCCCGACTGCACTGAATCAGAAAGCGGCACTTCCAACGTGGAAGTGCCGCTTTTTCTTTACGAGACGGGCGTCTCTACCTTGGGCCCCTGGCGCCCCAATGACGCCTGGATCTGCTCCGGGGTGTGGTGAACGAAGGCTTTGCGCAGCTCTGCCGTGGCCTCGAACCAGCTGGCGCTGCGGGGCAGGACGACGCCGCCGGAGCGCTGCGCGTAGACCTCCGGGTGGTCGACGCCGAGCGGTACTTCGCCGGTCTCACGCAGGGCGCGGGCTGCTTTGAGCAGGGCGCGACGCGTGTAGATGATCATCGTGTCAGAGGTGCCCAGGTGCTCGTGGGAGCGGTCGTAGATCGTGCCCATGCTCTCGGTAATCGCCTGGTCTTCGAGGAAGACGCTGGGCAGGCCGGTGTAGCTCTCGCCGTTCTTCTGCATCTCGCGGTCGAGGAGGAAGTCGTTGCCGGCCTGGGCCTTTGGGCGTGAGCGGCCGTACCAGCCGGTGGTGTCCGGCTGCATCTCCTGCACGCGCTTGAAGGCGCGCTTCGGGCTCTCGGGGTCGTTCTCCACCGCCGCGTCTGTGGGGGCGTTGACGCCGAAGAACATGACGTGGTCGTCGTCCATGGGCACCCAGGCGCGGAACTGGCGCTTCACCGCCAGTGTGCCGGGCGGCACCTGCGTGTAGAAGGGGAAGAGGAAGTTGGCGATGCGCCAGTAGTTGGTGTCTTCCTCGGCCGGGCGGTAGGCGCCGTAGCAAGTGCCGTAGTCCGTGTCGGAGATTGCGTACTCGGCGGCGGGCGACTTGACCTGGTAGTTGAAGAATCCGCCGGCGAAGGTGTCCTGCAGCTTGAGGTGGCCGTAGTGCAGGAAGATGAAGTGCACGGTGTCGATGTCGCCTTCGAGCGCCTGCATCCAGTTGCACTCGCGCAGCACGGTGTTGACCACCGCTCCCTCGGCCATGTTCGCCTCGAGGTTGGGAAGCGGCGGTGGCACTTCGCGGGGCCCCATGTAGGCCCAGATGATGCCGTTGCGC
>CAZNHI010000056.1:0-9617 GCA_964572535.1 uncultured Dehalococcoidia bacterium | reverse complement strand
CACCTGCTCTTCCCCTGCTTCGCCATGCCTCCCGGCGCCAGCACCCTCGGCGAAGACGCGCGCTTCCTGGCCTACGTGCCGATGGACGACTACAACACGCTGGAGTGGGCCGTCGGCAGGCGCGCACCGGAGGTGCAGTCCCAAGGCTTGTTGGGCCGCGAGTACATCCCCAACGGCACCGGCTGGCACGAGCGCTTCCGCATCGAACAAAACCTGGACAACGACTTCAACATCGACCGGGAGGCACAGAAGCGCGGCGACAGCTTTACCGGCATCCCGGGCATCCGCCAGCAGGACATGGCGATGACCGAGACGATGGGCAAGATCATGGACCGCGGCAACGAACACCTGGGCACCACGGACCAGATGATCATCCGCACGCGCCGCCGCTACATCGCCGCCGCCAGGGCGCTGCGCGACCACGGCATCACACCTCCAGGCGTCGAGCAGCCTGCGCTGTACCGTCAGCGCTTCGGCCAAGTGATCCTGCCCCGCAAGGTCGATTGGTGGGAGGCCACGCAGGAGCTACGCGAGCGCTTCGAGGCCCTCGACCCGATTCGCGCCGAGGCGGCACGCTGACTTTACGACTAAGTCTTTCGGAACTTCCGGCGTCTTCAGCGGGATCCGTGGGGCCACCGGTCGCAGGTCGAAGGGCCGAAGCCCGTAACCGTTATAAACGAATCCTCCGCAAACCTCAGCAACAAGGCGGCGATTCGCTCGCGGCCTCGCCATTTGTAACCCTTGGACGCTCGCCTCCCCTCTATAATTCCTGAGACATGGTGTTTCGCTACACGCGGTGGGACGGCAGCCAGTCAATCCCCCCACTCGACCCCGACGAACTACTCGACCTCCTCTCCCAGGATCTGCTCGAAGACGGCGACCTGAGACGCGCACTGGAGCGCCTGCTCATGCGCGGCGCCCGCCGCGGCCAGGACGGCCGCCCGCAGGGCATGCGCGACATGATGGAGCGCCTCCGCCAGCGACGTGAGCAACAGCTGGGCCAGTACGACCTCGGCTCCTTCATGGACGAGATCAACGAGCGCCTGCAGGACATCGTCGCTCAGGAGCGCTCCGGCATCGACCGCATGCGCGAGTCCGCCGCCAACGACCCGGACGCCGACCAGGCGATGCGCGACATGGCGCAGCAGCTGGCCCGGCGCAAGCAGGAGGCGATGGACTCGCTGCCGGAGGACACCGCCGGCCGCCTCCAGCGCCTCATGGACTACGAATTCCTCGACCAGCAAGCCCGTGACGACTTCCAGGCCCTGGTCGATGAGCTGCGGCAGAAGATGCTCGGCGATCAGTTCCGCATGATGCAGGAAGGCCTGGAGCGCATGACCCAGGAAGACCTGGGCCCCCTGCGCGAGATGATCGCCGCGCTCAACGAGTTGCTGGCCAAACACCTGCGCGGCGGTGCCACCGACCAGGACTTCCGCGAGTTCATGGACCGCTTCGGAGGCTTCTTCCCGGAGAACATCAACAGCATCGAAGACCTGGTCGATTACATGGAGCAGCAGGCATCCCAGATGGCGTCACTGCTGGCCAGCATGCCGGAGGAGATGCGCCGGCAGCTCATGGAGACCATGCAGGCCCTGCTCCAGGACGACCAGTTGCAGAACGACCTCATGCAGATGGCCGACATGATCGAGCAGATCACGGGCCGGGCGCTGGGGCGTCGCTACCCCTTCTCCGGCGAAACTCCCGTCGGCTTCGACGAGGCGTTCGATATCATGCGCGACCTCAACCAGGCCGACGAGCTGGAACGCCAGCTGCGCAGCGCGATCCGTGAACTCAACTTCGACAACGTCGACGAAGACCTGCTACGCCGCCTGCTGGACCAGGACGCGGTCAACGCCCTCAATGATTTGCGCCGCCTCACCGAGTTGCTGCAGGACGCCGGATTCGCCAAACGAGAGAACAACGACTTCTCCCTCACGGCAAGAGGCGTCCGGCGCCTGGGCGAGCGCACCCTGAAGGACCTCTTCGCGGAGCTAAGGCAGGACCGCATCGGCAACCACGAGCAGACCAACCGCGGTTCGAGCGCGGAGCAGGTCTCCGAGACCAAGCCCTGGGAGTTCGGCGACCCCTTCCTGGTCGATATCAGCGCCAGTGTCGGCAACGCGGTGAGGCGCCAGGGCCCCGGTATCCCGGTGAAGCTCGAGGCCAAGGACCTGGAGGTGCACCGCCGCGAGGCGCTGAACACCTCAGCCACCGTTATCGCCATGGACATGAGCCGCTCGATGTTCAGCAACGGCGCCTTCTACGAGGCCAAACGCGTCGCCTTCGCCCTTAACACGCTGATCAAGACGCGCTTCCCGCGCGACTTCCTCAACCTCGTCGTCTTCTCTTACTTCGCCATGGAGCTGCAGCCGGAGCGCCTGCTGCAGTCAGACTGGGTCGACTGGAGCGGCACGAACATCGAGCTGGCACTGGCCAAGTCCCGCGAGCTGCTCACCAAGCACAAGTCGGCCAACCGCCAGATCATCCTGATCACGGACTGGCGGCCACGCCCCACCTGGGGCCCCTACGGCGATGAGGGCACCATCGAAGGCATGCTCCAGGAGGTCAAGCGCTGCACCCGCAGCGGCATCCGCATCAACACCTTCATGATGGACAGCGCCCCGTCCTCCATGGCCCTGGCGCAGCACATGATGCGCATGAACAAAGGTCGCGTCTTCTTCGGCACGCCCGGCAAAATCGGCAGCTACGTCCTGGTCGATTACCTGAAGAACAAGCGCAAGAATATCTAGGCCCGCGGCCTGCTTCTGGCCTGGGGACGCGCGGTCAGCTGCCGCGAAAAGCTCTCAGGCGTTGGAGGAAGGCTTGGGGGTCTTCCTGGCGCTCGGGGCGGGGCTGCCTGGCCTCGGCGCGGCGGCGGAGCAGAGACGTGGGATCGAGCCGGTGACGGTTGCGGGTGAGGATGTTGCGAATGGTGCTCGGGGGGACGTAGAGGCCGCGCCCGGCGAGGTAGCGGCTGAGGCGCCTGTTGCCCAAGCCGGTGCGGTTCTTAGCGGCGACGACGCGGTTTTCGACGCGTGGCGGCGTCTTGAAGGGCTGGCGGTGCGGAGTGGATGAGCGATCGGCGAGGCTGCCGGCGCGGGCGCGGCGCTGGATGTCGTAGACGACGGCGCGCTGGATGCCGAAGGCGCGGGCGGCCGCGGATACGTTGCCGCGGGCGGAGCCGAGGTAGTCGAGCACTGCCTGACGGGCGGCCTCGGGGTTGATGCGGCGGAGGTTCTTGTAGTCGATCAAGGCGGGCGAGTCACAGATAAAGGTAACAGGGTGCTTCGTGCCACGGGCGACGAGCCACAAGCTGGTGCTCTCGGCAGTGTAGAGCATGTGCGGGCCGGTTTTGCAGGCCAATTCGATTGAATGTCGCGTTTCGGGCGTTTCAGGCCGGTTTGAGAACGCGGCGGGAAGGCCGGGCGCGGGGAAGCCAGCCCAATTCAGGAGCCGTCTTCCGCCTTGGGCGAGGAATCGAGGTCTGGAACTGGGCCTGGAAAACCGGCTGATGGGATGATCAATTAGCAAGAACAGAGGACAGAAGGCAGAAGGCAGAGATCTGGTGCGATCTGCGGGTCGATCTTGATTGAACGTCAGGTTGCGGTTGGGCAAGGGGTTGACGGCTCTTGGTGGACGCAGATTTCGGGTCTGGGGTTGAGGGAGGACGCGGATGTGTTCGACGCTCGACTGCCGCAGGGCGCGGCTGAGTCAGCAGACAACATGGCGCGCCCCGGTTGCCCGACTCGTAGGAGGAGCTGCTTCCGGAGTCTCGGCTGCTTATCCGTTGGTCGATGCATCTCGGTGGTTACCTCTGCTGCGCCAGGACTTCCACCTCGGTACCGACCAGCGAAATGCCTTCCACCCTAAGAGCAATAGCGTCCCGCGCACGCTGCCAAATAGGACAACTGGCAAGGCTACTGCCAGCCAGGTTGGTAGGTGCCAGCCTTCGACTGCGAAGAGACCCAGCGTGAAGCCCGGAATGAGGATGCCCACAAATGCCGCGACAGCCAGGAGTGGCGGCCTCCCGGAGGGTAAGGATTTCACTTTCATAGCGCTGCTAGCTGACGCAGGACTGTCGCCACATCCGCCTTTGCGCAGGTGAACGTCGGTGTGTCGCGGAGTGTGTAGAGGCTGGCCTGAGTGTGGCGGAGGCGCCCGACAAGGTCGACGAACTCCTGCGGGTAATCCGAATCAAAGGAAACCACAAACTCCTGGTCATCGATGCCGTAGCTGTAACTTGTGTTGATCCGTACGCCCGTGAACGGCATCGAGGCGTTGATGTGCTCGTCCATCATCCCTTGGCGTGCGTGAGGCGTCAGAGCGTACCACTCGCGGGTCTTCACAAACGGGTAGATGAAGAGAAACTTGCCTTGACCCGGAAGCAGCTCTATACCCTGGCCGGACCCTTCGATGCGGTTCACGTACTGTGAGCGTTTTTGGAGAGAAAGAAAGCTGTAGGGCTGGCTAAGGTAAGCTCCCAAGGCGCATGCATTGATCTCCGCTTGCATCTCCTGGAAGAGGCAGACGTCCTTCGAGATTCGCCAGAGCAGGAAATCGCAGTCGCCACGCAAACCCACGAGCGAGTAGGTTCTCAGGATGAAGTCATCTCGGGCGGACCAGCGTTCCGTAAGGTCCAGTAACTCTCTTGCGGCACTCCGTCCGGTCTCTTCTGGCAGGCGCCTGAATGTCGGGTCGAGTTTGAAGAAGGCGTAGTTGAGGAACTGACGGGTACTGCGGTCCGGCCCGCGGTTGGTGTGCTGGCCGCTGGGGTCCATCTCCAAGCCGCGTCTGATCGGGCCTGCACTGCCTCGCGGCTCCTCTCGCTCTTCGGTCATCGTTTATCCTCCTGGACCACCGGCCTTGCTGGGCTCGAGATCGAAATTGCGTTCATATAGGGCCTGAATTTCGGCGTATGTGGCGTCTGTTAGCTCGGGCGCCTTGTCGTATGCACAGAAGTCGTCAAGCCCGGCAGCGTCGTAGATGTTGGGCAACACGGATGCCACGCACTCTTGCCGGAGGATGAACTGCAGCGCCAGTTGGCCGAGGCTGCGCTTCGCAGTTAGATGTTCTATGCGTTCGACCTTCCGCAGCCCGTCTTCGAGCCAGGCGCGACGCTTTTCGTTGCTGGTCACGCGCCAGTTGCGATGATCACCGGGCTCGAACTCGGTGTCGCGGCGGACGCTGCCGTCCAGCAGGCCGGAGGCATGCGGGACGCGCACCAGTACGGATGCGCCCTGTGCCTCTGCCGCCGGAAAGACGCCGCGGCCTAGGTCTTGCTCCAGGAAGTTGTAGATAATCTGCGGCGTCGCGCCGCGCCGCCTGATCGCCACGTTGGCCTCGTCGATCTGTCTGGCGTCGATGGCGGGTCCAAGGGCAACCCCGACAGCCCGAATCAAGCCCTCGTCGCGCGCGCGCTCGAGCTCAGCCCAGAGGTCGTCGTTCTCGATGGCGTCGAGGCGGGGGTTATGCAGCTGATAGAGGTCGATATGGTCCGTACCGAGGCGTCGCAAGGAAGCTTCCAGGGCCGTGCGCATGTAAGCGGGCGACCAGTCGTGTGGGCGTTCTCTCTGGCCGGGCGAATCCGGGTGATTGTAGATGTCGTAGCCAAACTTGGTTCCGATGACGATCTCGTCGCGTCGTTCCCCGAGTGCCTCCTGTAGGATCGTCTCGGCGTTGCCGCTGTCGTAGGTGTCCGCGGTGTCGAAAAAGGTCACACCGGCGCCGAAGGCGCGCCTCAGCAGGTCGATACCGGTGCGCCGGTCTTTGATCCCCCACCAGGTGGTGCCGACCGTCCAGACGCCGAAGCCAATAGCAGACACTTCGATACCAGTGCCGCGGATCGTCCGGTACCGCATTACGGCTGCTCCCTCATGGCTACCGGGTCGATGCCAACTCTCTGGCACCAGGCCTCGTAGGCCGCGGGTATGACCTCGGATGGCTTGATCTCGCTGCGGCCGCCCCAGAAGACGTTGGTGTAGGACACGGGAATGCCAAGCGACTCCAGGTGCGCGTCGATGGCACGTTTGTGGTCCAGCAGGCGCTGCTTGTCGAGGCCGTGCGCCACAGCCATGAGGTTGACGTTGCCGAACGCCGGGCCGCCCTCCCGCCAGTACGCGTGCGTAAGGATGTGGTGGCGTCCGATCTCGCGGCCGGCTTCGATTTCACGTCCCGCGGGGACCGACCAGTGGAAGAGGGCGTTGTAGCGCGTGACCAGCTCGCCGCTGGCCAGCGGCTTGACGTGCTCCAGGAAGGTGGAGAAGCGTCCCATCAGTCCCAACGATTCGAGTTGGCAGGCCGCCGAGATGAAGGCGGCGCGGGAGAGGCCGGACTCGGCTGCCCGGGCTGACCAGACGTCTAGAGCTATCTCGTCGACGGCAAACTCGCGCTTCAGGGCCGCCAGCACTGACCACTGCTCCGCGGTTAGCATGACTGCGTCTGTGCTGAAGGATTCGGCGGCTTCTGGGGACTTCGAGCCGGGCTCAATTTTGCGGCGCCTGAGGTGGCCGACACCCAGAACAAAAAGGCGCCGCGCGGGCATGGCGTAGAACGCGTCGGCGCCAACGCACTCTTTGAGGTACTCGCAGTGACGCTGAAGCGAGAAACCCTGCGGCACCTTCAGGGTGGTCCAAAGCCGGTAGTGGTGTCCGGCTGCCGTAGCGTCCGTTGAGCGCAGCACGACGTGGCCAGAGAAAGGGTCTTCGAGTGCCATGAAGTCGAAGGCGGCGTCCAGCTTCGAAGCCTCGACGCGCCAGGCTACGAGGGCGCCCGCTGCGAGACGGGTCGCCTGGACGGTCTGACGCAGGCGCCGGATGGTACCGGCGGCGAGCATCGCCCTGATGCGATCGAGGACAGTCTCAACCCTGAGATCGCAGCGCGCTGCGATCTCGCCGAAAGGGTCTTCTTGGAAGCCGCGCAGTTGATCCTCGGAGACAGCCAGAATCGCGGCGTTGACGGGATCGGCCAACTCGACAGAGGGGCTAGGCGCCGTCATTGGGCTCATCCTGGCTTCGCGGCCGGAACAGCGCAGCGAGCGCGTCGGCCAACTCCGGATCGTCGGCTTGGCGAAGACGTTGGGTAGGGCGATGGAAAATCTGGTTGACCAGCGAGCGAGTGATTGTGTCGAGCTTGCCTGGCGGTAGCTCGGGGTGGAGCCGCAGCGACCGCATTAACTCTCGCTGTCGTATGCGTTCGATCTCGTTGCGTAGCGTCCCGAGGGGCGAGTCTGGATCGCCCATCGCAAGACGCGCCGCTAGCAGCGCCTCGAGTCGATCGCCAAGTGTGCTGCGCAGCTCAGTGTCGAGGCCGTGGCTGCGGTGTGACTCGATGAGGTCGGATAGAGTGATCACGGGGACCTGCAGGTCAGCCTTGAGGTTGCGCGGCGTGCCGAGGTCGATTGCGACCTGCCGCACGGCTGGCAGATCGCCGCGTCCCATCTGAGGCGCTGAACGTCCCAGGCAGGAGACGAGCACGTCCGTTGGCTCCAGGGACGCCAGCATGCTGAAGGGCTGGTAGACAACGCCGGGCGGTAGAGGCGGGGGCCGGCGCGCGACCAAGGTGACGTTGAAACCCAGCTGCGCGGCCCGTTCCGCGACGCGCCGACCCATGGGCCCGCCGCCGACTGCCAGGAGGCTGCCCTCGGGGACAAGGTTGAAGTGTTCCACCGCAAGGTCTAGAGCGTAGCCAGCGTGCTGCTCGAAGCCAGCCTCGCGCCGCAGGGCGCGCGCAGCGGCGATCGCGGGCGTCACGAGCCTGCGAAGAGCTGGCGGCGCAGCGCTGAAGGCAGACCGCACCTGGCCCAGAATCTCGGCCTCTCCTAGGACTAGCGACTCGAGGCCGGACGCCAGGCGCGCAAGGTGCAGCAGCGCCTCGGTGCCACGGTATGAGTGGTGGGCTGAAAGGTAGGCGCATTCGTTCATCGCCACCATTTCGAAGCGCTGGCAAGTGACGATCGGGATGCCCTCGCTCCAGCCGAAGAGGGCGCCGATCTCTCCCTCCACTGCAAGCAAACGCGTAGGAGTTAGGGATGCCGTCTCCCAAGCATAGACCCGCAGGTCTTCGAGTCCTGGTGCTTCCCCGACCATCTCCATCTCCTCCAAATATATATGGAAATCTAGCAGAGATTCAGATCAATTACCGAGATTTTAGATTCGCAGAGGGCTACGGTCTACGGTGGTTATCCAAGGATTGGAGAGGTTTGCTCAGATGTCGCTGGCCGGGAATTTTTGGCAGCACCCCCCACTATCCGGCGATCGTGTCAGGTCAGTCTCCAGATAGCAGCTCGCCTGAGAGTCTTCCTGAGCCGCTCTATCTCGGCGATCAGCGCAACCTTGTCGTATCCCCACACTTGCACTCGGGCTGAGCGTCAGTCGCGTCAAGCGACTGCGGGCTACTAATAGGGGCCTAATGCATCGGTTCATCTTGGATCAGGGCCGGTGGCCACTGAGCTGTTGTTGAGCTGGCGGCTCCGCCCGTCAACTTGACTAGTCTCTAGACGTCACGGAGCGTGTTCTCGTCTGAGATTGGATTGGGAGCGACTTCACGCCCCTGCCCAGGCAAGTTTGAGTCGATGGTCCTGCGGATCATCCTGAGCTGACAACCTGAATCTGAAGGGCGACTGTCTTCGTATAGCCCTCTAGGTTCTACTGAGTCTCTCGCCCCGTATTCGTTGCTACCCCGCTGTTCCCAGCAGTGGCACTTTGCCGTACATCGAGTGTTGCATGTGGTGCCTGGAAGGGAGGTGACAAGAACAGCGTCGCGTCCGCTGCTCGGTGATGACTACGTAGGTCTCGAACGTATAGATATTGCCGGGGTCGAGCGCAAGGCCAGCAAGAGGTAATACATCAAATGGATAAGCGAGCCGGGGAGGGCTTAAAATGTTACGAATCCCAATAATGGGTCTACTGGTAGCGAGTCTCGTCGCGTGGTCTTTCAGCGGTGTGTTCTCCGGTGACCGGAGCGCCGAAGCAGAGACCGTGGTCGTGGATGTCGGCGTGCAGGGCCCGCCCTTTCTGTGGGTTCCGTCGAATGCGACGGTCTCGGTAGGTACCACGGTGAGGTGGATTATGACGGGGACGGCACCTCATACGGTCACGTCTGAGGGTTGCTACGACGCGCGAATCGGTCCCTGTACCTTCGACTCAGGCGCTGCGCCAGCTGACTTCTTGAGGGCGGGTTCAGCACGCTCGTCATTCCAAGTCACATTCGACAAGCCGGGTGTCTATCCTTTTGTCTGTCGCCTCCATGGCAGCCCGGGTGGTCAGGGAATGTTCGGTGTGATCGTAGTTTACGAACCCGGGCAATCGATGCCTTCGGGTAATTACAAGGCATCGGCGTCTCTGCTGGCGACCATCGCGGCAGAGAAGGCCGCGGCAGCGGCAATCAGGCCGCCGTCCACAGGCGATGCCGGCATTCTCGGTACCAGTTCTTCTAGCGCCGCTGAGATCAAGGTCGCCCTGTTGGTTCTTCTGACGAGCACTGTGGTTGGGGCGAAGTCACTGGTTTCCAAAGCGCGCTCTGTTCGGTAGCAGGAACCAACTACCGGAGAGGGACCCGACCGTCCGGGGCCCCTCTCCGACACCAAACTATGAAACGACTCGTCCTGCTATTCGCGACCC
>CAZNHI010000055.1:0-9753 GCA_964572535.1 uncultured Dehalococcoidia bacterium | reverse complement strand
CTTGGTGTAGATGCCGCCGCCGAGCTGGGCGAACAGCGCCACAAAGCTCGCCCCGAAGCCGAAGCCGACGATCAGGAACGGCGCAATCGCGCTGGGGTAGTCGAGGATGCCGGTGAAGAATCCGAAGATCGTCGACACGCCGATCAAACTGAGCGCCACGACCAGGAAGCCCGAGACGGCGCCACCGCGCAGCGCTACGGTCACCGCGGCCTTAAGGCTGCGCTGCGCCGCCGAAGCGGTGCGCACGTTTGAGCGCACCGCGATGAACATGCCGATGTAGCCCGCCAGCCCGGAGCAGAAGGCGCCGGCCAGGAAGGAGATTGAGGTGAGCAGGCCCTCGGTCCACTGACCAACCTCCACCTCGCCGTACTGCACTTCACCAGCGTCGCTCAGAACGATGTCCTTAACGCCTTCGGAGATCGCCCCGACGATTACGCCGATCAGCACCGCTGTCAGCAGCGCGAAGATCGCGATCGTGCGGTACTGGCGGCTCAGGAAGGCCATCGCGCCCTCGAAGATCATGCCGCCGATCTGCTGCATCTCCGCGGTACCGGCGTCCTGGCTAAGGACGTATCTAGCCAGCCAACCGGCGTAGAGCACAGCGAAAATGCCTGCTACCGGTATCAGCAGGTACCAGGTCAGTTCCAATCCGGGTCTCCTCTTGAGAATTTGGCGCCGTCAGGAGTCTGACAGCAGTTCGTTTCCTGCAGCAATAAACCTAACAAAGCCGTATGGCAAACGCATCTCGGGCACGCAAACTTAGACCCTGAAACGCTCACCGGCCAGCGCCGACGGTACTGAAAACCCGTGTTTCAATCAAGTGCTACATATTTCGCTGCCTGAACCATCTCGCCCCTTAGCGTTAGGGCTCCAGCCCTACCGGCTTTCAGCACCCAGGCCTTTCCAGCCTAGACGTCATCCGCCACCAACGCCTCATGCGCCCCTTCAGCGGGGGTTTGGGGGCAGAGCCCCCATCTCCGATACCCCGTCCAGCCTCGGCATTCGTCCGCCACCAACGCCCCATGCGCCCCTTCAGCAGGGGTCTGGGGTCGCCCCCAGCTTTCAACACGGAGAGGGGCGCGCGATAGCGGGGGTGCGGTACCCCTTTAGCGGGGTTTGGCGCAGAGCCCCATCTTCCAACACAAGCTGCCTTCAGGCTGGCCTCTGCCCTCTATCTATCCAGCTTCCGCTCGAACTCAGCCAGGCGCTTCTCCAGGTCGCGTTGGCGCACCGCCAGCGAGAGGTCGCCGCGGGTGCGTTCCAGGATGCCGCGTACGTTATCGGTGGTTCGGCGCAGGCCGCCGGTCCTGGCGTCGGGGTAATCGAAGGTCACGAGGATGCCGTAGACCTCGTCCATGACGGCGAGGCAGGTCCTCGCTGTTATCGGCTCCGGTTGGGGAGAGATACGCGATACCTGGAGGCTAGTACACGGCCACCTTGATTTTCCAATGAACGAGGAACAGACTCTTTCGGCAAGGCGGGGGCAAGGAAGAGCCCTTGAAGAAGTACCTAGTTGAGCTGACGCCCGAAGAGCGGTCACAGTTAGCAACCCTAACCAGAAGAGGGAAAGCCAGCGCCCGTCGGATTAAGCGAGCGCTCGTACTGCTAGCAACTGACGACGGTGACAAAGACGAGGCGATCGCCGCCAACGTCCGGTTACATCCAACTACCGTAGAGGCAATCCGCAAGCGCTTCGTCGAAGAAGGCCTGGCGAGCGCCCTCAGTGAGCGGCCGCGACCCGGCAAGGCACGCATGCTCGATGGGCACCAAGAAGCCTATCTGATCGCGCTCACCTGCAGCACGCCGCCGCCCGGCCGCAGCCAATGGACGATGAAGCTCCTCGCCGATCGTCTGGTCGAGCTCAAAGTAGTCGAAAGCATCAGCAACGAGACGGTACGGCGGACGTTAAAAAGGGGGAACTCAAGCCCTGGCAACGTAAGGAATGGTGCTTTCCGACCGTAGGTGCCGACTTCGTCTGCGCCATGGAAGGCGTGCTCGAACTGTACGAGGAGATGTACGATGCCAAACGGCCCGTTGTCTGCTTCGATGAGAAGTCGGTTCAACCGGTAGCAGAGACACGCGTGCCAAGCGCTGTTGCTCCCGGCCAGCCCCAGCGCTACGACTATGAATACGAGCGGCGGGGCACAGCGAACATCTTCATGGCGGTGGAGCCTTTAGGCGGCTGGCGCCAGGTGAGCGTGACCGAGCGGCGGACCAAGTTGGACTTCGCGGCCCAGATGCAGCAGCTAGTGGATGTCCACTTCCCGGAGGCGGAACGGATCCGGGTCGTGCTCGACAACCTCAACACGCACAAGCCAGGCAGCCTCTATGAGGCCTTTATCCCGGCCGAAGCGCGCCGCTTACTGCGCCGTCTGGAGTTCCACTACACGCCTAAGCATGCGAGCTGGCTCAACATGGCGGAGATCGAGATGGGCGTCCTCAGCAACCAGTGCCTGGCGCGCCGCCTCCCGGACGCCGGTACCCTCGTCACGGAAACGACCGCCTGGCAGACCAGACGCAACCAAGACGGGATACCCATCAAATGGCGGTTCACCGTCAATGACGCCCGCAATCACCTCACGCACCTTTACCCAGTCCATTCTTAGTGGCCGCGTACTAGGCATTGCCCACATCTCAGCGGAAGCCCGCGTACTGAGCGCAGGCATCGAAAGCCCGCTCTAGTGTTGCGGGACTCGGCACGATCTAGCGAATGCAGGTTGTCTCTCATTCCTGCACCCGGATGGTCTGTGCACTCCTGTCGAAGTCCGGTAATAGGCGAGAGAAGTCGGCGGAGTCACTGCCATAAGTAACGCTCCAGCCGCGGTTACCGTAAATAAAGAGATATTGCACAAATCCAGAGTCGATGCCCGATTGCGTTGCCAATAATCGGACAGACTCCAGGGGGCCAACAGTGACGCTCTTGCGTTCAATTATACGTAGTCCCAACCGTGGGGCATCTTTTAGCTGCTGGTCGGCGTACTGCTTAATAGACTTGGCAGAAGTCCGGCCTACTGCGACCGTAATGGAGCTCTCCGGAGCAAAAAGCATATAGACTTGTCCAGCAGCGTCTTCGATCTCTGCGCCTAACTCCTTGTTACCTGCGTCGCGCATTTCGTCGGCGATCATTTTCATGTCAGCGCCTCCAACGAGGCCGCCGGCGTACTCAGGATTCGCCCACAACTCTAGGCCGAATGGCTCGAACTTCGACCATCCCTCTGGAATAGCTGCGGGGACGATAGCCAGCGGGGACGGCCTATCCGCCGATATCACGAGGACGGACCCACCGAGCGCCAAGACTGCGCATGCGGCAACTGGGAAGCGCCAGCCTGTTAGAAGTCCCCTCGTCCCGGCAGAAAATGCTGCCTGCATGGCGAATGCGCCCAGTAGCCCCGAGATCAATCCGAGGCCGAGCGAGCGTCCAACGATCACTGCCATCGCGCCTGCAACGATTGCGAATAGCCACTCTGGGGGCGTCCTGGACTTTTTACTCGAGTGCGATGTGGCTGGGGTCTGGGAACTCTCGTTCGCGATCATTTGAAAACCTCGACGCCATTGTTCTTCACGCCCGCCGCGTCCAGCCGCAGCTTGATCCGCTCTAGCTCTTCGACGTCAGGCACGGAGAGCGCCAGGTGGTCGACGCCGACGCGGTTCGCGAGCGGGACCTGCAAGTGCTACGGCTCGGCGGTGCGCATCCCTCGGGTCCGCCGGAGCACGCCCACGAGTTCACGCCGGCACGGGTAGGGCGCCCAGCTGCTGTAGCAGGCTCAGTGAGTCCGCGTTCATCCAGTGCTGTACGATCTTGTCTCCGGCCACACGGTAGGTAAGCATCACCGGGATCGTCACCTCTTTGCCGGTCGCGGCAATCCCCTGGAAGTCGCCCTTGTGTACGCCCCGAAACGTCGTCCGCACGGCGACACGGTCACCTTCCGCTACGATGTCGTCGAGCAGCAGCTCGTAGCGCGGGAATGACGCCTCGAACATGTCGATGTGCTCCTTGAGCTCCGCGTCGTCCACGTAGCGGTCAATAACGTCCGACGGCTTTTCCTTGCCGCTCAGTGCATCTAGGTAGCGCTGTACGAGGTCCTTGTTGCTCTGGATCGTCATCTGCTTCCTCCTTCGTTTCTGATAGGATGCGGGCACGGCCAACAGCAACGCATGCGAAAATTTACGTATTTACGGGGCTCGTCACTGAACTTAGAGTTCGCGAGAAGAATCAGAGGAGCGAGTCGTGGAGCACTTGGGCATCCAAGACATGGAGAACCTGCGGGCCTTCCTGCAGGAGACCTCCGTACCCTGCGACATCTCGACCTTCGCCTCGCGCGTGATGCCGGCGATCGGCAGGCTGGTGCAGGGCGACCTGATTTGCCATGCCCAGATCGACCCTATGCGCGCCAAGGTCATCACTCAAATTGTCCACGCCAACGACCAGAGCGACGTAGCCATCGACCGCGAGAGCTTCGAACAGTACATGATGGGCCATCCCGTGTTCGTGCACTGGGCCATGAGCGGCGATGACTCCTCGGCTCGCACTTCGGACTTCGTAAGCCGGCGCGAATGGCACCGCAATAGCCTCTACGAGAATTTCTACAAAGCGCTCTCCTGCGAAGACTCGCTGCCCGTCGCCCTGCCGGCGCCGCCAGGCCTCGTCGCCTGCTTCTGCATCGAACGCCACAAGAACTTCACGGACCGCGAGGTGCAGCTGATGAACTGGGTCAAGCCGCACCTCGCTCACGCCTATCGCAATGCGGAGATGTTCACGCTGCTGGGGCAGGCCACCGACGAGGGCGGCCCTCATAGCGTCCTCCTCGACAACACCGGCCTGCCAGTGTTCGTACCTCCGGCGACACGTCAGCTAGTCGCCGCCTACTTCCCGGGCCGCACCGTAGAGACTTTCCAGTGGCCGCCTCGCCTGACCGCGTGGGTATCGAGGGAGCTCATGCGCTTCGGCTCCGACTACCAGCTGCCGGTCGCCGCGGCGCCGTTCCTCGTCCGTCGAGACGACGGCAGCAGCCTCACCGTGCGTCTGCTGGTTGGCCACCTTACCGGCGAACAAGCGCTGCTGGTGCTGCAGGAGCGCAGACCTCAGGCCCGCCCTCGGGTGCGGCCGGAGCTGGGTCTAACCGAGCGTGAGGAGGAAGTCCTGCTGGCAGCGGCCCGCGGCAGATCCAGCGGCGAGATCGCTGACCTGCTCTACGTCAGCCGCCGCACCGTAGAGAAGCACTTCGAAAACATCTACAGCAAGCTCGGTGTCGATAACCGCACAGCGGCGGTCTCCGTGGCGTTTTCGCCCGATTATGTGACCTGATCGACGTTTCCCTGTCGCTCTCATAGCTACTTCGACACATTCCTCATAGAACCCTGATGAGGGAATGCTGGAGCTGGGTATAAGCGTCCCAGCTGCGCCATTCCCACTCCTTCTGAATATGCCTAAAATTGGCGTGCCCATGTCCACAGCCACGACCGAACGTCCAGTAAGCGATATCAAAGCCGTCCTCGGATTTCGCGTACTGGATACGTGGCGCGTCCATCGCTTTTCCCTAACCTCGGCTACGAAAGGCCGTCCGATTCAGAGGCCGCGGGCATCATACTCGTCGAGAAGAGCTGGTCGGCAGACGAAGCTCGCGTCTCTTACTGGCCGGCGCCGGGCCCCAACCGCTTTTGGAACTCGGCCAGGCGCTTCTCCAGGTCGCGCTGACGCACCGCCACGGAGAGGTCGCCCCGGGTGCGCTCCAGGATGCCGCGCACGTTGTCGGTGGTCCGGCGCAGACCGCCCGTCATCGCGTCCGGGTAGTCGAAGGTGACCAGGATGCCGAAGACCTCGTCCATGACCGTCAGACACTCCTCGCAGCGTTCGACCTCGCCGCCGCGCAACCTGTCGAGCAGGTAGCGCCGCAGCTCCCCCACCGCCTCCGCCAGCCCGTTGAGATACGCGGCCAGCTCCACGTCCAGCTCTTCGCGCGTCGGCAGCTTCGGCTGCCCCGCGATGAACGCGAGCGTGATCCGCGCCTCCGCATACTCCTTCTCAGAGTCGTGTACGAAGCCGGCGTGGCGTATGTCCGGGTGGTCCCGCAGCGCCGCCTTGGCCTCGGCGAGCAGCGTGCCCGCCTTGTCTGCCAGCGTCTTCGCCGTATCGAACTCGCCGCGATGCACGGCGCGAATCGCGTTGGCGGAGTTGCGGATCGCGTCGCGGCAGCGGCTCAGCCCGGCCTCGCGCGCCTCGTTCTTCGCTGCCAGCTCCCGGCTCGCGGCCTCTGCCAACGCTTCGATATCTGGTATCAGCTCTTTCATGATCGGGTGCGGAACAACAGGCGACAGGCGCCACGGGGCGAGGGCGGGCCTTGTTCCTTGTTCCGTATTCCTCGTTCCTCTCTACAGGTCGTCGTCATGGTCGTCACTCGTCCCGAAGTCGTCGTCCAGGGACTCGCCGCGCTCCAGACGGTCAATCATGTCGTCCATCTCGGGCCCGGCGTCCGGGCCCATCTCCTGCTGCATCTGTCGCGCCCAGGCTGCCATCGCCTTGGGGTCGCTTGGGTCCAGATTATCTAGGTTGTCCAGGTCCACCCCACCGCCGGAACGCAGCACCGCGACGCGCGAGATCAGGCGCCGCAGGTCCTTGCTGCCGCAGCGGTCGCACTTGCCGTCCACCGCAGCGCTAATCGAACGCGTGAACACGGAGACTTTGGCGCCGCAGGCGTTGCAGGCAAACTCGTAGACCGGCACGCACCGAGTATAGAGCCGAACGGCCATTTCCCCTTGGACCAACCGGCCCTAAGATGATTGGCGGAGGTTGACATATGTCCGGACTGACCGATCGTGTGGCGCTGATCACCGGCGCCAGTCGCGGCATTGGCGCGACGACCGCGCTGATGTTCGCCGAGCAGGGCGCGGACGTGGCGATCAACTACCACTCCAACCGCGACGCAGCCCTCGCCACCGCGGACAAAATTCACGCCCTCGGCCGGCGCGCGGAGGTCTACCAGGCCGATATCCGCAGCTTCGACGACTGCAAGCGCATGTCTGAGGCGGTGCTGTCTGACTTCGGCCGCGTCGACATCCTGGTCAACAACGCCGGCATCGGCTACGAGACCTTCGGTACGCCCTTGCTCACGGAGACCGACCCGGACGTCCTCCTGCAATACCTCAACTACAACACCCTCGGCTGCCTCTACATGTGCAAGCTGATCGTGCCCCAGATGCGGGCGCTCCCCCGTGGCGACGTGGTCATGGTCTCGTCATTCTCCGCTCAGGCGCTTCGAGTACGAATGGGCGCCTACAGCATCTCGAAAGCCGGCATGGAGGCGATCGCCTATACGTTGGCCAAAGAAGAGCGCGAGCACGGCATCAGAGTGAACATCGTCGCGCCCGGGCTCGTCGATACCGACATGGGCGACGGCTTCCTAGGCAGCGTCGGCGCCACCGACAAGCCGGCCTTCGCCAAGAACGCGCCCTTCGGCTTCATCTGCCAGCCCCGGGACATCGCCGGCACGATTCTCTATCTCTGCTCAGAAGAGGGACGCTACGTGACCGGCCAGCGCATCACCGTAAACGGCGGCAACTTCTAGACCTCTTCGTCCTCGATTGCGTTCTCGAGCTGCTCCACGCGCAGCACGCGGCCCTTGGCGTCCAGCTCCAACGCCACCACGTCGATGCGCTGGTTTGGCGGCGCGTCCGGGTGCTCCTGCACGTAGGCGGCGGCGGCGGCGCGCACGTGCGAGGCCTTGCGGCCCGTGATCGACTCCTCCGGCGTGCCGAAGTTGCGCCCGCGGCGGGTGCGCACCTCCACGAAGACGAGGTCGGCGCCACGCGAGGCGATGATGTCGATCTCTCCCTCGGGGGTGCTCCAGTTGCGTTCCAGGATCGCGTACCCCTTCGACTCCAGGTGAGACGCGGCCACCCGCTCGCCGAAGTTACCCAGACTGCGCGCCCGGCGCCGGCTATCACGAGGCATCGGACGCCCCTTTAGCGGGGGTCCGGGGGCGTCCCCCGGCTTTCAAAGCCAGGCCCCCGGCTTTCAACACGTACTCTGGCGGCGCATCCCCCAGGGCAACCCTGCGCTGCACCGCCGCCCAACTCAGCCGGTGCTCTATGCAAGGGCCATAGCGGGTCAGCTGCTCCAGGTGCTCCCTGGTCGCGTACCCCTTGTGTGAGGCAAAGCCGTAAGCCGGGTACAGCTCACCCAGGCGGCACATCACCTCGTCGCGCGCAACCTTGGCGACTATCGACGCCGCGGCGATCGTGCAGCACAGCGCGTCGCCATCAACGATCGCCTGCTGCGGCGCCACGTAGTTGGGCAACCTCGCCGGACCGTCGATCAGGACGTGCTGCGGCGCACAGCCCAGCGCCTGCAGCGCCCGTACCATCGCCATACGGTTGGCCATGCTTATGCCCCACGCGTCGATCTCGGGCACGCTGCCCCAGCCAATGCCGAACGCGGGCGCCTCCTCCCGGATCGCCTGCGAAAGGCGTTCCCGTTCGGTCGCCGTCAGGACCTTGCTATCGCGCAACTCGCTTATCCAACCTGGTCTAGCGTTAGGGTCGAGGATCACGGCCGCGGCGTAGACAGGCCCCGCCAGGGGTCCGCGCCCTACTTCGTCTACACCGGCGACGAGGCTAAGTCCGGCGGCCCAGAGGGCCTCCTCGAACGAGGTGGACGGCAACGGTCGGGGGCCAGCCGCCATATTGGCCGCATACTAGCACTTAGCCGCCTGCGCAGCGAGAGCGCCTCGGCATTTCAGCACACTGCCCCCTGCAACCCTTCCCGGGGTCCGGGGTGTCCCCGGTCTTCCCGGGGTCCGGGGTGTCCCCGGTCTTCCAATGCCCGTTCCTCCGGCTCTGTCGGCTATCATCTTGGGAGACTTCCCCTAAGGAGGCGCGCCAATGCCTGTAATCCACGTCGAAATGTGGCCTGGACGGACAGACGCCCAAAAGAAGGAGCTCGCCAGGGCGATAACAGATGCGATGGTGAGCATCGCTAACACCACGCCTGAGGCGACGATCGTCATCTTTAGCGACATCCCCAAGGACAGCTGGGCTCAGGGCGGCGTGCTCGCGTCTGAAACCTAGAGCAGGCCCGGAATCTCCCCCGAGTCTGAATGCTATACTTCGAACTGAAGGATGTTCTTGTCTTTGAATATATGTCGATTCCTTCGTCCCACGAGCCACACCAAGTCAGCGCTCGAAATTCGTTCAGGTAGAGGGGTGTGATGGGTTCACGCTGGATGCGTAATAGCTTCGTTTATCTCATGATCCTGGTGGCGGTCATCGCCATTGTGGTTGTCTTTTTCCGCAAGGGCTCGGACTCCACCACCACTGAGCCCCTGAGCCAGGTGATTACCGACGCCAAGGGCGGCGACATCGAGAAGATCGAGGTCGAGGGCAACAAGCTCCTCGTCAAGCTCGCCTCCGGCACCGAGTACACCTCTCGCAAGGAAGACGGCGCCAGCATCGTCGAGATCCTGACCGCCAACGGCGTCTCCACAGGCTCCGTACCCATCGAAATCAAGGAAGAAAGCGCGCTGGGCGATTGGCTCGGGCTGCTGCTCAACTTCCTCCCAATCCTGATCTTCATCGGCCTGATCTTCTTCATGATGCGCCAGGCGCAAGGTTCCAACTCCCAGGCCATGAGCTTCGGTAAGAGCCGCGCGCGCATGTTCACGGCCAACAAGTCCTCCGTGAGCTTCGTAGACGTCGCCGGCGTGGACGAAGCCAAGGAAGAGCTGGAAGAGGTCGTGGAGTTCCTCAAGTACCCGGAGA
>CAZNHI010000054.1:0-9773 GCA_964572535.1 uncultured Dehalococcoidia bacterium | reverse complement strand
ATTCGCGGCTGCCGGTGGCCTGAATGATCGATTTGAGGCCGTTGTTGCCGCCGTCGCTACCGGAGGGCCGTAGTCGCAGGCGCCCCTCGGGCAGGTCGAGGTCATCGTAGAGGACTATGACGTTCTCCATTGGTACGTGCTCGCGCTGCAGGTAGTGGACGACGGCCTCGCCGCTCCCGTTGTACCAGGTGCGAGGCTTGATCAGGACGGCGTCGCCGCCCTCCATGCTGGCGTAGCCGTGCTGGGCGAGGCGGCTGGTCTTCATATCGACGCTGTGGCGTTTGCCGAGGCGGTTTACGCAGGCGGCGCCGACGTTGTGGCGGCTGGATCCGTACTTGGCGCCGGGGTTGCCGAGTCCGACGACGAGGAAGCGTGAGGGGGCGTCAGACATGGACTACGTCACGCCCGCTGGCGCCCTACGCGGCAATCCTGACAACGATCGGTTGGGCTCGGGAGGACGCCGAGGCTGGAAAGCCTCGGCTACGTCTGCGGAGGGACTCTCGATGGCGTGGCGGTTCATTCGTCGAGGTCCGGGCGGGTGAGGGGGACGCGGCCGTCGTTGCGGCGCAACTCTTCTTGAATCAGGAGTCGCAGTTGGGCGAGCGCGTCTTCGAGGTTGGCGGCGGTGATCTCAGGGTAGGAAACGGCGAGCTGGTCCAGCAAGGTTGTCGCGGGCTCCGGGGTGTCGAGGAGGTCGCGCAGAAAGGCGGTGAGGCCGTCGTCGAGGACGGAGGCGAGGCCGGTGAGGTCAGAGGCCTGGACGACCTCGATGAAGCGGTCGAGGCGGTCGCTGCCGGCACGGCCGGGACGGGCCAGCAGGCGGGTGACCACGCGCTGGGCGAGTCGCGACTGCTGGTGGGCCAGGCCGCGCTCGATGGCCTGCAGCACGCGACGGGCGTCCGCCGTGGGTGGCTCTTCGCCGAGTCGGTAGTCGCAGTAGACGCATATGGGGTCTGAGGCGAGGACGTGCCCGAGGCCGTCAGCGTCCGCAGGGCAGCCGAAGAGGCGTTCGAGGTCGTGGAACTGGGTGAGGGCGGCGGCTGCCTGGGGCGCGCCGAGCCGCTGGAGGCCGTTGAGGCGCTCCAGGGCGATCGTTTGGGGTTCGAGGGCGTCCATCTGCGTCGCGACTTCGGTGAGGGCCGTGTTGAAGGCAGCGTGCTTCTCCGTGTAGGCGGGGACGTAGGCGTTCTTCCAGATATCGATGGTGTCGAGGAACCACTGGCGGCGCTCGGGTTCGCGCCACAGGGCGCCGAAGGTGGTGGCGTCGAGTAATGCTGCCTGATCTGTCGCGAGGTCGGGGTACTGCATGGCGGGTACGGTGGCGCTTTCGATGTAGCTGCGGGCTTCGAGCAGGGCAAGCGCGGCTTCCGGGTCGCGCTCGAGGCAACGGACGAAGTAGAGAGCCTCCCGAAAGCGCTGGGGGGATTCGAATCGGATGGCTGCGTCCGAGAGGCCGGCTTCGAGGGTCGCCTGGGCCGCGACTATGGCGAGGGCGTCCAGGGCTCCACCAGCGTGTTCGGCTTCAATGACCAGGGGACGGCAGCGGTCGATCAGAGTGGCGAGGAGGTGGAGGGGGTCGGCGTCGGCCACGGCGGTCTGACTGCCGGTGAAGGCTTCGTAGAGGGCGTCCTGGTACTGGCGGGAGCGGGCGGAGAAGTCTGAAGCCATGCGAGGTAATAGTACAGAGTGCGGGGTTAAGAGTGCAGAGGGAGGGATAAGGCCACGGATTGGCCGGATTAGCACGATTCCAGGTTCGGCGTGACCAAACGCCAGGAGCCCCGAAGTCTGGCAATACGACCGCGATTTGAGGATTAGACGCGGTGTTTCGCAGAGAGGGGATGTGGACGACGAGATGTCGGCCGGACTGCTGTCTGGGTGACTTAGGGCGCTGGTCAGATCTGAGAGGGCCTACGAGAGCCTCAGGGTGAGCGGTCAAAGGTCGCGGTTTGGCGTAGCCGGGCAGGGGGGGATTAGCGGGCGGCGGCGAGGGGGCGGAGGTGATTAACAACGCGCGGGAGGGCTTCGAGGACGGCAGCTGCGTCGGCGTCGGTGGTTTCGCTGGAGAGGGTGAGGCGGAGGCCGCCGACGGCTTCGGGCATGCTGAGGCCCATGGCGAGCAAAACGTGGGAGGGCTCCCAGGTGGAGGAGCCGCAGGCGGCGCCGGCGCTGGCCGCGATGCCTTCTTTGTCCAGGGCGAGGACGAGCTGATCGCCGCGGACGCCTGGGATGCTGACGTTGACGTTGTTCGAGAGGCGGTTGACGGGGTCGCCGTTGAGATGGGAGTCGGGGACGGACGCCGTTATCGCTTCGATTAGCCGATCGCGGATTCGGGTTGTGGACTCGACGAAGGCCGCGCGGTCGTCTTCCGCAATTTGCAGGGCGGTGCCCTGGCCGACGATACCGGCGACGTTCTCGGTGCCGGCGCGGCGTTGTCGCTCCTGGCCGCCGCCGGTGAGCTGCGAGACGAAGGGCGTGCCGCGGCGGATGTAGAGCACGCCGGTACCCTTGGGCCCGCCGAACTTGTGGCCGGAGAGGCTGAGGAGGTCGACGCCTAGGTCGTCTACATTGATTGGGAGGGCGCCCGGGGCCTGCACGGCGTCTGTGTGCACGGGAATGCGCTTGTGCAGGGCAAGGCCGCGTTCGGCAACGAGCCGGGCGATCTCTGCCACGGGCTGGATGGTGCCGACCTCGTTGTTGGCAAGCATGACGGAGACGAGGACGGTGCGCTCCGTGATCGCCCGGGCGACCTGGTCAGGCTCGACGCGGCCGAGGCGGTCGACGGGCAGGTAAGTGACTTCGAAGCCGAACTGTTCGAGGTAGTTTGAGGTGTTGAGGACAGAATCGTGCTCGGCGGCAGTGGTGACGATGTGGTTGCCGGCGCGGGCCTTCTTTTGGGCGAAGGCCACGCCCTTGAGGGCGGTGTTGATCGACTCCGTGCCGCCGCTGGTGAAGATGACGTCAGAGGTGCGGCAGCCGAGGATGGCGGCGACAGTCTTGCGGGCGTCATCGATGGCCTTCTGGGCCTGGCGGGCGATGGAATAGGTTGCGGAGGCATTGCCGAAGCGCTGCGTGAGGAAGGGCAGCATGGCTTCGAGCGCCTTGGGGTGGAGGGGCGTGGTGGCGGCGTAGTCGAGGTAGATCAAGTGTGGGCCGCCCCGTAAATCACAAATCCAAAGTTACGTCCGTGCGAGTGGCACTGTCAATTGTAAAGCGTCCCGTTCCAGGTACGAAGCGAGGCTCAGGCGAATCTAGACCAGCTGGGGGGAGATGTGACGAAAGACATCGCTGGCGACGATGACGCCCGCGGGGTCCTCACCCTTGAGGATGGGGACGTGGCGGAAACCGCCGGACGCCATCATGTTGATCGCCACGGCGATGCTGTCCTCATCGTGCAGGTAGAGCGGGTCGGCGGTCATGACCTTGCCGCAGGTCACGGCGCTGAGGTCCTCGGTGGCGCCGGCGACCTTCTGGACGATGTCCCAGCCGGTGATGATGCCCGCGATGCGCTTGCCCTCCATGACGAGCACGCAGTTGGCGTCCGCGTTGCGCATCTGGCGTATGGCCAGCGACACCGGGTCTGAGGCTCCGACGGTAGGCGCCTGACGCAGCGGCAGGCTGGAGATGGGCTGGTGGATGAAGTCAGGCGACTGGCTGCCCTGGGGCTGGCCAGGCAGGTCCAGCCCGTAGAGGGCGGCGCCGCAGTTGACGCACTCGTCAGAGCCTTCGATGTTGTCGTGGTTGCAGGAAGGGCAAATCATGGCACTCGAGGGAACAAGAAACAGGGAACAAGGAACGCGGATAGGTGCTGGCGTCCGTGTTTCTAGCTCCCCTGGAGCTTGTTGCTCGCTATTCCACCTCCCAGGTGTCGCCCTGACGGAAGAGGGCGTTGATGTCGGCCGGGCCCTGGGTCTCGATGGCCTTGGCGATCTGCTGCTCCATGAGGTCGTTGTAGGTGGCACGCGACACAGCGCGGATGACGCCGACGGGCACCGGGAAGTCCGGGTAGTCCATGCGGCTGAGCAGGAAAGCGGTGGTGGGGTCTTCGATGGTCTCGTCGTGTACCAGGATGTCCTTCTCGGTGACGCCGTCCTTACCCAGCTCGACGACTTCAGGTTTGAGGCCGTTGATGCGGATGCCCTTGTCGTTGTTCTTGCCGAAGATCATAGGCTCGCCGTGCTTGAGGAAGAGCATGCGGTCGGCGCGCACTTCCTTGGCGGTGAAGTCTTCGAAGGCGCCATCGTTATAGATGTTGCAGTTCTGGTAGATCTCGACGAAGGAAGCGCCCTTGTGCTGGGCGGCGCGGCCCAGGATCCCGACCATGTGGTGTGGGTCGACGTCGAGAGAGCGCGCAACGAAGGTCGCCTCGGCGCCGAGGGCAACCGCGAGGGGCCGCAGGGGCCAGTCGATCGAGCCCATTGGCGACGAGTACGTGACCTTGCCCAGGGGCGACGCGGGCGAGTACTGGCCCTTGGTGAGGCCGTAGATCTCGTTGTTGTGCAGGATGATCTGCAGGTCGATGTTGCGGCGCATGACGTGCAGGATGTGATTGCCGCCGATGCTGAGTGCGTCGCCGTCACCGGTGATCACCCAGACGCTGAGGTCCGGACGGGCGGACTTGAGGCCGCTGGCGATGGTGGGCGCGCGACCGTGAATGCTGTGGAAGCCGTAGGTGTTCATGTAATAGGGCAGACGGCTGCTGCAGCCGATGCCGGAAATGAAGACGATGTTTTCGCGCGGGATGCCGAGCTCCGGCATGATGCGCTGGGTCTGGGCCAGAATGGAATAGTCACCGCAGCCGGGGCACCAGCGCACTTCCTGGTCCGAGATGAAGTCCTTGCGGGTGAGTACCTGGATTGTATCGCCTGCGTCTTTGGTGACCATGATTCGCCTCGCTTAGTTGACCATCTCGAGGATCTTCTCCTCGACTTCGCTAATCGTGAACGGCCGGCCGGTAACCCTGTTCAGCCCCTCGGCGTCGACGAGGTAGCGGCCGCGGACCAGCAGTGAGAGCTGGCCCATATTGTTCTCGGGAATTAATACCTTCTTGAACCGGCTGAGAACGTCGCCGAGGTTTTTTGGGAAGGGGTTGAGGTGCCGCAGATGGGCCTGCGAGACGCTCTTGCCGGCGGTGCGCGCGCGCTGGACGGCGGTACGGTTGACGCCGTAGGTGCTGCCCCAGCCCAGGACAAGCAAATCGCCGGAGTCGTCGCCGAAGACTTCGAGGTCCGGGATGTCGTTGGCGATGCGCTCGATCTTCTCGAAGCGCAGGCGAGTCATGAGGTCGTGGTTTGCGGCCTCGTAGTTAACGTTGCCGGTGATGTTGGCCTTTTCGAGGCCTCCGATGCGGTGCTCAAGGCCGGGCGTACCGGGGATTGCCCAGGGGCGGGCCAGCGTTTCGGGGTCACGCTCGTAGGCCTTGAAGGTCGCGGGGTCGGTCGCGAAGTTGGGCTCCATCTTGGGCAAGCTGTCGACGTCCGGGATGAGCCAGGGCTCAGAGCCGACGCCGAGGTAAAGGTCTGAGAGGAAGATGACGGGAGTGCGGTACTTGATCGCGATGCGCCAAGCCTCGATCGCCATCTCGAAGCAGTCGGAGGAGGTTGATGGGGCGACGATGGCAACGGGTGCCACCGAGTTGCGGCCGAACATGCACTGCAGCAGATCGCCCTGTTCCGTCTTGGTTGGGATGCCGGTGCTGGGACCGGAGCGCTGCACGTCGATAACGACGAGCGGCAGCTCCACCATGACGGCGAGGCCGATGGCCTCACTCTTGAGGGCGATGCCGGGGCCAGAAGTGCCAGTCATGCCGAGGGAACCGCCGAAGGAGGCGCCGATTGCGGAGCCGATGGCCGCGATCTCGTCCTCAGCCTGAAAGGTCTTGACGCCGAAGCGCTTGAAGGCGGCGAGTTGGTGCAGGATCTCGCTGGCGGGGGTGATCGGGTAGCTGCCGTAGAACAGCGGGCGTCCGGCGAGCTTGCTGGCGGTGAGGAAGCCGAGGGCGGTGGCCTCGTTGCCTGTGACGTTACGGTAGAGGCCGGGGGCGAGCTTCGCCTTGGGCACGTGGTAATGCTGGGCGAAGGCCTCAGTGGTCTCGCCGTAGTAGTAGCCGGCCTTGAGGGTGGCGATGTTGGCGTCGGCGACCTTGGGGTTGCGGCGGCCGAAGCGCTCGGTGATGAACTTGATCGTGACGTCCAGGGATCGGCTGTACATCCAGAACATGAGGCCCAGGGCGAACATATTCTTGGAGCGGTCGACTTCCTGGCCTGAGAGGTCGAAGCCCTTGAGGGCGCGGGCATTGAGCGTACCCACCGGCACCTGGAAGACGCGATAGGGCTGGAGGCTGTCCCCTTCGAGGGGGTTGGCATCGTAGCCGGCCTTCTTGAGGTTGACCGAATTGAATTCGTCCGAGTTGACGATGAGGATGCCGCCCTTGGGAAGGTCCGGGAGATGGACCTTGAGGGCAGCGGGGTTCATGGCGACGAGCACGTCCGGGCTATCACCGGGAGTGTAGATGTCGTAGCTGGAGAAGCTGACCTGGAAGGCACTGACGCCGGGGAGGGAGCCCTGAGGAGCGCGGATCTCGGCCGGGATGTCCGGGACTGTGGAGATGTCGTTTCCGAATACAGCGGAGGTCCTCGTAAACTGGGTACCAGTCAGCTGCATACCGTCACCGGAGTCACCGGCGAAGCGGATGGTTACGCGATCGACATCCAGGACGTCCGGCTCTACAGACTGCTTGGCTGCGGTAGTCATCTACCCACCCTCCGGTTTGCGAAGCGTTTGGTGCGGCTGAGGCGGCAGGTTGAGGAGCTGCTCCGGGAACGCCTCGGCGAGAAAGTGAACAACGTCCACAGCCCGCAGGACACCTGTCGCTCTGCCCTCCGAGTCTACGATGGGAATGTTGTCAACGCCTTCAGCGATCATGACCTTGATAGCGCGGGAAATGCGCTCCTTCCCGGTGAGAGTGACGGGTATTTTGGAGACAAAATCCATCACGTTGCTCTCGTATTTAACGTCACGAGCGACGATCTTCATTAGGACTTCACGTTGGCTCATGATCCCGCGAGGCCTACCGTCCTCGACAATGAGGACATAGCCTTGGCCGTGCTGTTGGACGGCGGAGAGGGCGGCGCCGACGGATGCGTTCGTGGAAACGGTAACAGGAGGCTGCAGGCCCAGAGCGCTAATAGGGTCGGTCTCGAACGTCCCTCGTACTGTGTCAGCCTCGGTTGACAAGGGCCCTCATGTCCCGTCTGCAGATTCGATGCCAAATAACGGTCGTGGGTTGATCATACACCACTCGGAAGTACGCGGAAATGCTGAGTGAATGATCGAAGTG
Source organism: uncultured Dehalococcoidia bacterium (assembly GCA_964572535.1). Lineage (GTDB taxonomy): Bacteria > Chloroflexota > Dehalococcoidia > DSTF01 > WHTK01 > WHTK01. The sequence goes on along the minus strand of CAZNHI010000054.1, from coordinate 2,437 downwards.
CAATTTTCGGTGTTTGAGATGGGGCTCTGCGCTCAAGCCCCGCTGAAGGTGGGCCTGAGGCGTTGTCCGTATAGTCGCGATTGACCCGCTGTAGGGCGAGATGTAGATTCCCTGAAGGAGGATCGGGAGATGCCAGTCAAAGCTTATGTCCTCGTTGTCACAGACCCGGGAGCCACGAAGCGGGTCTACGACGCGCTGGCGGCGGTACCGGGCGTAACGGAGCTGCACGAGGTGATGGGGCCGTACGACATCATCGCGGAGATCGAGGTGGCGAACCTGGTTGACGTGCCGCCGATCCTCAGCAGCCGCATCCGGATCATCCCGGGGATCCAGAGCACGACGTCCCTCGTGTCCTTCCCGGACGTCTGAGCGGCGCGGGAATTCGGAGCCAGGAACAGAGAACACGGCTGCTGCACGTCCGCTGACAGTCCGTGAGGCCTGGCGGAAATAGCGGGCGTCCTCGGGCTGCACTGCGCCATCACGAACATCACTTCACATAACGATTATTCCAGCCGCGCCTCGATGCTGTCGAGGAGGTCCTGCGCGTCGTCTTTTAGGCCTTGTTCCGGGTTGAGGTCAATGCAGCGTTGCAACTCGCGGGCGGCGAGGCGATAGAGCTCGATGGGGTCCCGGTAGGGCGTCGTGGCCTGCTTTTCGAGTCGATAGGCAACGAACTCGTAGCACCAGCCGAGGCTATAGGCGACGCCGGCGTCGTTCGGGGCGAGCTGCGCGGCGTGCTCCAGCGCAGCGAGGCCTTCGGCAAAGGCGAGGCGGCGCGTGACGAGAGTCGTGCCGAGATACATCCAGGCTTCAACGTAGGCGGGGTCGAGATCGAGAGCGGCGCGGGCTTCGGCGATTGCCTCTTCGATGCGTACGTCGGTGTGCAGCTGCTGGGCGCGGCGCAGATGGTCCTGGGGTGAGGGCATGAGGTGAGTCTAGCTTGACCTGCGGTTGTCAAGGCATTGAGAATTCCTGCGAAGTTTGACGGTGCTTTGGGAACGGGTGACGTATGGCGAGCACGACGAGGGTCCGGGCCGAAATCGATGAGCAGGGCCGGCGAGTGCTGACACATACAGAAGCTGATTCCATAACGCGCGATACCCTGATCAAGCGGGCGAGGGCGCTGGTGCCGGCGCTGCGGGAGCGGGCACAGCGCACCGAAGAGGCGTGCAGGCTGCTGCCGGAGACGGTGCAGGAGTTCACGGACGCGGGGTTCTTCAGAATCGTGCAGCCGCGGCGCTACGGCGGCTTTGAGCTGGGCATCGATGTCCTAGAGGAAGTGGTGGTGGAGGTCGGGCGGGGCTGCGGCTCTTCGGCGTGGTGCCTGGCGATCCTGGGCGGGCATTCGTGGTGGTCGGCGTTGTTCCCGGAGGCTGGGCAAGACCTCCTGTTCGGCGAGGACGGCCACGTGATCATGGCGACAAACCTGAGCGGCAACGGACGCTGCCGGCGCGTCGCAGGCGGCTACGAGCTGTCGGGAAAGTTCGTCTACCTGTCGGGCTGCGAGGCCGCGAACTGGCTTTGCGTCGGGGCGATGCACGAGGATTCAGGCCAGGACGAGGCGCCCTGGTTCTACATGGCGATCCGGCCAGAAAACGTGACGATCTTGGACGACTGGCACATGCTGGGCCTGCGCGGTACGGGCAGCAAGTCGGTTGTCGCAGACCGAGTGTTCGTGCCGGAGTGTCTGGCGTTGTCGCAATCGCTGATCGCGCAGCAGGAGGCGCCCGGGCGCTACGTGCACTCGAACCCGCTGTACGCGGCCCCGATGCTGGCTTTCCTCTCGGTGGAGACGACGGGCGCGGCGGTGGGGCTGGCGCTGCAGGCTGTGGAGATCCTGGACGAAATCGCCACGAGCAAGCCTGTACGGACGCGTGACGCAGGCGTGACGCAGAACTACTGGTCATCGGTGCCGAGCTTCAGGCATCGGCTGGCTGAGGCTAAATCGCTGGCGGAAGCGGCGAAGGTGCTGTTGGTCCACGAGGCGCGGCGCCTGGTGGCGTCGATGCAGGAATACGCGCCGCAGGGCCAGAAGATGCCGGCGGAGGAGATAGTCGAGTACGGACTGAACGTTTCGAGGTTGGTCGACATGTGTGTACAGGCGGTCGACCATTGCTTCGCGTCGGCGGGGACGTCTTCGACGTTTCTGGGCCGGCCGCTGGAGCGCTGCTGGCGGGACATGCACATGCTGAGCACGCATAACGTGTATCGGATGGACCTGATGGCGGAGCGCTGGAGTCAGGCGCACTTCGGATTGAACCCGTGACTCCGGCACCGACATGGGGACTCTGCCCGCAAACCCCCGCCGAAGGGCGTCCCAGAGCGTGACGGGATAGATCGAAATGGCTGTCTCTCGTGATGAATCAGGAGTCGTGATTTCGACCGACGCGAGCGGGCGGCGAGTGCTGACGCATCGCGAGGCTGAGACGATAACGCG
>CAZNHI010000053.1:0-9973 GCA_964572535.1 uncultured Dehalococcoidia bacterium | reverse complement strand
TCTTCGAGATCAAGAAGGTGATCGTCGGGCAGGAGGCGCTGCTGGAGCGCATCGTCGTTGCCTTGCTGGCGCGCGGCCACATCCTGGTCGAAGGCGTTCCCGGGCTGGCGAAGACGATGGCGATCCGCACCGTCGCGCAGGTCGTCGGCGGGCAGTTCCACCGCATCCAGTTCACCCCCGACCTTGTGCCGGCGGACCTGGTGGGCACGCGCATCTACAACCAGAAGACGGGTGAGTTCACGACATCCCTGGGCCCCGTGTTCACCAATCTCCTGCTGGCCGACGAGATCAACCGCTCACCCGCGAAGGTGCAGTCGGCGCTGCTGGAGGTAATGCAGGAACACCAGGTGACCATCGGCCGGGAGACCCACAAGGTGCCGGAGCCGTTCCTGGTGCTGGCGACGCAGAACCCGATCGAGACGGAGGGGACGTACGCCCTGCCGGAGGCGCAGGTCGACCGGTTCATGCTCAAGGTGCTGGTCGATTACCCCAACGTGCGCGAGGAGCTGGTGATCGTCCAACGCATGACCGGCCAGCTGGCGGAGACGAAAAAGGTTCTGACCACCGACGACCTCATCGCTCTCCAGAAGCAGGCCGACGCGATCTACGTCGACCCTGAGCTGATGGAGTACGCCGTGCGCCTGGTCAGCGCCACACGCCGCCCCGACGACTTCAAGCTTGGCGAGGTGGGCCGCTATCTATCCTTCGGGGCCAGCCCGCGCGCATCGATCAACCTGATCCTGGGCGCGAGGGCGCTGGCCCTGACCCGTGGCCGCGACTACGCGCTCCCTTCCGACATCGCCGAGCTGGCCCCGGACGTGCTGCGACATCGCCTGGTGCTGTCCTATGAGGCGCTGGCTGACCGCGTAACGGCGGACGATTTGATCAAGCGCCTGATTGAGGCGGTGCCGCGGCCGGCGCGCCCGTTCGAGGAAGAGGCGGCGGCCCGCAAGGAGGGTGCGTGACCACGGCGACGCGTAGTCCCGAGGGCGCCACACTGGCGCCGCCGGAGCGACGCATCGAAGACGCTGAGGCGCTGCTCAAGCGCCTCGATTGGCACGTCGTGCGGCGCCTGGACGGGCTGCTGCAAGGCGATTACCGCTCGCTGTTCGCGGGGCACGGCTTCGATCTGGCGGAGGTGCGGGAGTACCAGCCGGAAGACGACGTGCGCTACATGGACTGGAACGTCACGGCGCGCATGGGCGAGCCGTACGTGCGCCAGTACATCGAAGACCGCGAGATCACAGCCTGGTTGCTGCTGGACCTCTCGGCGTCGCTCGACTTCGGGACCGCGAATTCGCGCAAGAGCGACCTCGTGGTCGATTTCGCGGGCGTAATCTCGCGTCTGCTCACCCGCCACGGCAACAAAGTCGGCGCCATCCTGTTCTCGAACGCTGTGGATGAGGTGCTCCCGGCGCGCGGCGGCCAGCTGCAGACGCTGCGCATCATCCACCAGCTGGTGCGTGAGGATGTCGAAACCGGGCTACACGCACGGAGCTCGGCCCAAGGCGCGAATATGAGTGCGTCGAACGGCGTCGTCACGGACCTCAAGGCGATTCTCGATCGCGCGGGGCAGACGTTGCGGCGGCGCTCGCTCGTCTTCGTGGTGTCAGACTTTATCTCGGACGTGGGCTGGGAGGCGCCGCTGGGCCGCCTGGCCCAGCGCCACGAGGTGCTGGCCGTCTGGCTCAGCGACCCGCGCGAGGAAGAGATCCCCCCGATCGGTCCACTCGTGCTTCAGGACGCTGAAACGGGCCAGCAGGTCTACGTGGATACGCAGGATCAGGGCTTCCAGAGGCGCTTCCGGGCGCTGGTCGAAGAGCGCCGGGCGCACATCGAGAGGACATTCGCTCGCAACGGCATCGACGCAATGCGGCTGACGACGGACGGTAATATGGTGCAGGAGATCGCGCGCTTCGCCCAGCTGAGACGGGACATGCGACGCCGCGTGGCGGGTAGGGCGACCGGAGGGGTTGGGCTATGAGCTTCGAGTGGCCGCTGGCGTTGTTCCTCTTGGCGATCGTTCCCGTGTTGGCGGGGCTGTACGTCTGGATGCAAACGCGCCGGCGCCAGTACGCGCTGCGCTACGCCAGCGTCTCGTTGGTGCAGCAGGCAGTTGGTAACGGCCCCGGCAGGAAGCGCCACCTGCCGGCAGCGCTCTACCTGCTGGCGGTAACCGCGCTGATCATCGGATTGGCTCGCCCGCAGGCTACCATCCCGGTGCCTTCGAACACGGGCACGATCATCCTGTCGATAGACGTCTCCGGTTCGATGTTCGCGGAGGACGTGAAGCCGAACCGCATGGAGGCCACCAAAGAGGCAGCTCGAGAGTTCGTGGAGAAACAGCCGGAGGGCGTGAAGATCGGCATCGTCTCCTTCAGCGACTTCGGTGCGCTCGTGGCGCCGCCGAGCGAGGACCGCAAGCAGGCGTTGGAGGCGATCAGCCGGCTGCGGCCGCAGAGAGGCACCAACATCGGCGCCGGGCTGGCGGTGGCGCTGGACGCGATTTACGAAGACCAGGCAGATGGCGAGCCCGTGGTCACCAACGACCCGGCACCGGCGCCGTCGCGCACAAATCTCGATATCCCGCCGGCGAGTATCGTGCTGGTCTCGGACGGGCAGAGCAACACTGGGCCGGACCCGCTGGACGTGGCGGGAGAGGCGCAAAAGGCCGGCATCAAGGTGTACACGGTCGGCATCGGCACGCCTGAGGGTACAGTGCTGCAGATTCAGGGTCGCAACGTCTTCACTCGCCTGGACGAGTCTACCCTGTTGGGCATGGCGGAGCTGACCGGCGGACGCTACTTCAACGCCCAGGACAAATCCGACCTGCGCGAGATCTACGACGACCTCTCGCGGGAGCGCGTCTTCGAGGACAAGGAGACGGAGGTCACGTTCGCCTTCGCGGCCGCGGCGCTGGTGCTGTCGGTGCTGGCGGGCGGTCTCGGCCTGGTCTGGTTCAACCGGCTGCCTTAGCCCACCCCGCCCCGCAGCCTGTCCTGCCTTGGCAGACGGCAGACGCGCCGGCTACTCGGCGCCGGGCGGCAGGGGTACGTCCGCGGCCAGCAGCGTGAAGTGATGCCAGTCGGAGCGCTGGTCCGCGAAGAGCAGGCGATAGGTCCCGGGCGGCAGGTCCAGCGTGCCCAGTGGCTCCCACAGGCGCTTACCGTCCTGCCAGTCGAGGCGCGCCACCTCCGCGCCGGTTGCATCCAGAACCCTGAGGCTGCCGGGCACAACCGTCTCCGCGGGCGAACTCGAGTAGAGGAGCAACGGCGCCTGGCCGGGTCCGATCGTGATCGGCGCGGAGGCCAAGGGCAGGATGCCGCCGAGGACGACGAACTGCAGGTTGCCTGAGGGGCCGTATTGCAGGCTCTGCTGCCAGGCGACGCTGTCGGACGGCCACAGCTCCTGGTGGAGCAGACGGCCCGACGTGTCGACGACCTGGCGGCTGGTGATCGTCCAGGACGGGGGCGTTGGTGGGTAAGGGTAGACGACGGCCTGCCAGCCATCGAGGCGGGCTTCGACCACGAACACGAGGGCCTGGCCATCGCGCTTGATCTCTCGGACCTCGTAGCCGACGAACTGCAGCACCAGGAAAGATGGGTCCTTTCGCAGTTCGTCCTGGTCGCAGAACTCTTCCAACTGGCCGGAATTATCCCAGAAGCCGCTGAAGGCGTTGGTGTATTTGTTGACGCTGTTGGCGAATGGCACAAGCGTGTAGAAGTGCGTCAGGTAAAGCGTGTACTCGAGCGGGTAGGGCGATACGCCGTCGCCGAAGCGGCGGTCGGTGAAGACCTGCGTCATCTCCTCCGGGCCCGGCCTCTGCCAGCCGGTGCGTTTGCTGCAGACCTTGAAGGGCACCACGTCGCCGCTGATGAGGATGTTTCGGGGTGAAGGCGCGGCAACCGGCGCGACGTTCGCGGGAGGGCGCTGGCGTTCGTTCTGGCTCGAACCCTCCGGGTCTAGCGTTGGTGGTGGTGCAAATGTCGGCGTTGGGACGGGAGCCGGCTGATCGGAGCAGGCGATGCCCAGGACGGCGATGAGGACGAACGCGGCGACGAGGCGTCTCATGGTCGCTGCTTACGTTAAGTCGAAGAATCTCGCCTGCCAAGACGAAAAGCGTTTCGTGCCAGGATCGCCTCGGGCCGCGGCGGCGTCAGCGCTTTGCCGCGAGATGCTCGGCGATGCGCTGCCGGTTGCGTTTCAGGGTCTCCGGCACGAAGGCCAGTAGCAGCGCCGCACCCACGAAGCCGATGCCGCCGCTGGCCACGGACGCGACGCCCAGGCTGGCGACGCCGGTGAGCACGCTGATCACCACGGGGCCTCCCGCCTGCCCCACGTCGCTGATCAGGCGCCAGACGCCGAGGAACTCGCCGCGGCCGATGTCTGGAGAGAAATCGGAGCCCAGGGTCATGTTGATACCGGCGCCGAAGCCGTTGCCGAGCCCGGTGAGCATCCCGACGGCCAGGAAAGAGGCGAAGTCGTTGGTCAGGGGCAGGATGACGAGGCCGATAGCCATCAGCACCAGGCAGGGCACGGCCACCCATTTGCGGCCCCAGGTGTCCATGATGATGCCGACCGGGTAGAAGATCGTGGCATCTATGAAGAAGGAGGCGCTGGTGATCAGCCCGATCTGCCCTGCGCCGAGGCCGATCTGCTCGCCCCACAGCGGCAGGAAGACCTGGCGCGCCTGGCGCAGGACGCCGAGCGCAATCACCGGCGGACCTGCGCGCACGAAGATCTCGCGGTTGTCCACCACGGTTTCGCGGACGCGGCCGCCGAGTCCGTGGACGCTGACCGACTCCGAGCCCACGCTCTCGCGCACGACGATGAACATCATCGCGGCGGCAGCGAGGCCCATCGCTGCCTGAAGCATGAAGGCGGCTTCGAGGCCGGCGTACTCACCCAGGAAGCCGCCGATCGCTGGTCCGATGAAGTTGCCGATGCGGTTCATGCCGCCGGTCATCGAGAGCGCGCGGCCGCGGTGCTCCAGGGGAGCCGCTTCGCTGACGTAAGCGAGGCGGGCGATCTGCCAGAAGGCCCAGCCCACACCCATGATCAGGACGAGGAAGCCGAGCACGACCGGTGTGGGGCTGAGCGAAGCGCCGATCGCCGTGACACCGATCAAGGCGGTGCCCATCACCATCGCGCCCTTGTCACCCCATCTTGAGACAGCGATGCCGGCCGGCAAATCGCCGATTAGCTGGCCGATGCCCTTCAGCGATACGATAAATACGGCGGCCGCAACGGGAGCACCCAGCTCCAGCGCGAACAGCGGGATAACCGGGATGACCGCGCCCTGGCCGATGGAGAAGAGGATGGTGGGCAGGTAGACGCTGAAGACCAGGGAGCTGAGACGAAAGGGCTCCTGCCGGCTCGCAGGGGGTTCGGTCATGGGGGGATGGTACAGAGAGGTATCTGTTAGAGCGACCCTGACGAGCAGACGAGCAGGGCTCCGGCAACCGGTTTACCATTCTCGTTCGTCCTGAGCCTGTCGAAGGATGCGATGGCGAGCAAACGGGGGTGCAGGGTGTCCTTCCCGGAAGAAGGACCGGGGCGTGTTGGGGGTGTCCCCCAACCATCTTCTTCTACTTCAAGCGGAGCAGCGCACTAGCGATGTGCAGCGGAGCAGAACACGCGAGCCTTGAGTTCACCTGTTCTGGGCCGCACAATGCCCGTGCTTACAGAGGAGGCGACACATGACCAGCAGCACACCGCGCAGACGCGCGTTCTACTCCCAGGGCGGACAGACGCACTCCAGCCCCATCCCGGAGGGTGTCGTCGCGGGGGGGTTCATCTTCCTCTCGGCGGTGCGCGGCGTTGACCTGAACACCCAGCAGGTGGAGTCGGACGACATCGTGGAGCAGACGCGCCTCGCGTTCGAGGCGGCTCGAATCGCCCTGCGGACGGAGGGCGCGACGCTGGACGACGTGGTCAAGATCGCCGTGTTCTTCAAAGACATGAACGACCGTGTCGGCTTCAACAAGGTCTGGGCAGAGACCTTCCCCACCAACCCGCCCGCGCGCTACGCCATTCAGGCAGTCGATTTCGGTGTCGTGGGCGACAGATCCCGGCTCTTACTGGACATAACGGCGCTGGCGCCAGGGAGCTAGTGGCAGCCGTCTGCAGCGTTGAGCGCCAGGACGGCCTCAGCGAGCGGTGCAGGTGACTTCTTCAGCCGCTTACGAATCTCGCAATACAAGCTCTGCAGTCGCGCCCACTCACTTGAGTCGGCGGCGTAGAGGTTTTTGGTCTCGCCAACGGCGGGAAGAAGATGAGCGTAGGCCACAAAGTCTGATTCTTCGTCCTGCTTAGACTTGCCGGAGTTCTTAAGGATCACTCCGCTTAGCTCGGCAAGAGACACATGGAACTCCATTGCGTCGTGCTCCTCCGCGTAGAGCATCGCCGTCCGATACGCGTAGTACGTCGGATCGCGGGGGCGCTGGAGGACCGCCTTGTCCAGGGCGTTCAGGTCCTTGTTACGCAGACCCTCACGAAGATAGCTGCGAGCCTGGCGTTCCTTCACCGTGGCTTCACGTGAGGCGCCTGCGGCCCTGACCCCTGCATCCTGGGAGTCCGCCAACGGTGGATCAAGTAGATCGTTGGTCAGCTCACGGACGAGGGAATCACATCCCGAAAGCAGAATGGCAACAGCTGCGAACATGACGAGGAAGCTACGGTTCATGGTAATGCGGGTCCCGCGATCTCGATCAGGAGGTTGCTCTCCAGGTCTGCCTGGGTCAACTTGCCGTCTGCCACTCCCAGAATCGAATCCATAGGCACGGTTAGCGTGATGACGGAGGCTTTCGATTCGATCACTGTCCGGAGATTGATTGCGATGCGCGTTATTGCCCCGGCTCGGGCTGCTTTGGTTTTTGCGAGGGCGCCAAGTAGGACAGATTGATCTTGAGGGACCGTGGTCGCCTGTGCGCCATCCAACTCGATTATCAGGAGCCACTTAGTGGTGCCGCTGATCGGCAGGACGAAAACCTCGGCGGCGACGCCAGCCTTCTGGAGGGCCGCAGCGATCTCGGCTTCGGCGATTCGGTCGGCGGCGCCGCCGAGGCTGAGATCGGATGTGGCGGAGGATGTCGCAGGTGGGATAGGGGTGATGGAGGCGAGGTCGAAGAGGTCAGCTTCTGAGGTCGCCTCTACGGCTGCCGCCGGTGGCTCGCCGGCAGCGCTGCCTTCGGGCGCCGGCTTGTCGCCGCTGCAGGCGGACAGGATGAGCGCACCGAGGAGCGGCAGCGTCAGAAGGGCCGAGCGCCAGGCAACGCGTCTCATACGAGTGTTATCGGCAGTTCGCAGCGAAGTTGAGAGGTCTGGACGGGCTGGGCCTGCAGAGTTAGGCTTAGTGTCTCATTGACACCACCGCCGTGTCTTGAGAACATTGTCTAGATCATCGGTCAACAAAGTCGACTTTAGGCCTCGGGAGATGCGCCATGGTTACCAGCAGCAAGCCTCACGACAGGATTCCGGAGCTGAAGCCCGGTTTCGTCCTGGCAGTCGACTTCGAGGAGATTGACGAGTTCGAGGGCCGGGCGAAGAAGTTCCGCATCGGCGATGAAGACCCGACCGTGTTCCAGCTCTACCGCCTGTCGCGCGGCACTTACGGCCAGCGGCAGGAAGACAACCAGATGATGCGAATCAAGCTGCCGTACGGCGGCATCACCGCCGACCAGATGGACGCGCTGGCTGAGGTGTCGGAGAAGTTCTCCGGCCTGCACCGGGGCCACATCACCACGCGCGAGAACTTCCAGTTCCACTTCATCAACCTGGACGACGCCGCGGAGGTTATGCGGATCATCGGCCGGGTTGGGCTAACCACGCGCGAGGCCTGCGCCCACACGGTACGCAATATCACTGGCTGCCCCTACGCCGGCATCGCGCCGGAAGAGGTGTTCGACACCACGCCGTGGCTGACGGCTTACGGGCGCCACATGCTGCGCAACCCAATCTGCCAGCGCCTACCGCGCAAGTTCAAGACCTCGTTCTCCAACTGCGACACCGACTGCACCGGCTCCAACTTCCACGATCTGGGCTTCATTGCCAAGATCGAAAACGGCGTCAAGGGCTTCGAGATGCGCGCCGGCGGCGGCACTTCGACGATGCCGCGCATCGCCGACACGATCTGGGAGTTCGCGAAGGTCGAGGATGGCGAATACATCCGGGTGGCGGAGGCGGTCCTGCGCGTCTTCAACCGTGAGGGCGACCTGCCGGGCCTGCTGCGCAAGAACCTCAACAAGGCGCGGATCAAATTCCTGCTGCACAAGATCGGCGCCCCGGCCTTCATCGACATGATCAAGGCTGAGCTGGCTCAGGACTGGTCCAAAGAGCCGCTGGACATGGACGCGCTGACCCGGCTGGCGCCTGAGACGCCGAGCGCGCCCGTACCAGACGACGGCCGGCCTGCCGCTCCCGGCTTCGAGCGCTGGCGCTGGACCAACGTCAAGGGCCAGAAGCAGGACGGCTTCTACTCCGCCGACGTGACGATCCCGATGGGCAACATCAGCACGCAGCAGTTCCGTGACCTGGCCCGCGTCATGCGCAAGTACTGCGGTGGCCACGCGCGCACCAACCCCCAGCAGAACCTGGTGCTGCGCTGGGTGAGGGAAGACTCGCTGAAGCTGCTGCACCGCGAGCTGAGTGAAATCGGCTTCGGCACGGCAGAGGCGGGGCTGCTGGCAGACGTCGTGGCCTGCCCCGGCGCGGACAGCTGCAAGCTGGCGATCACGTCCTCCAACCAGGCCGGCTACAGCATGCGCGACGAGATGATCAAGTTCGATTACAAGGACCCGGAAGTCCTCAAGGTCACGGTCAAGATCAGCGGCTGCCCCAATGGCTGCGGCCAGCACCACATGGCGGGCATCGGCCTGCAGGGGTCGTCCTACAAGGTGGGTAAGCTGGAGGTGCCGTGCTACGACCTGTTCGTCGGCGGCGTCGGCTACCAGAACATCGACCACTACGCGACGCGTGTGACGCGCGTCTCCGCCAAGAAGGCGCACCTGGCTATCGACAAGATCTTCGCGGTGTACCTGGCGGAGCGCACCAGCGACAGCGAACCGTTCGCCGACTATGTGACGCGGGTGACGCCACAGCACTTCGCGCAGCCGCTGGAGGAGTTCAAGTGGGTTGGCTCGCTGGCTGAGGAGCCTGAGTCCTACATGGACTGGGGCCACACCGACCTCTTCGAGGTCGTTCGTGGCGAAGGCGAGTGCGCCGCCGGTGAGGTACCGCTGATCCGGTAGCCGAAGTAAACAACACCGCGGGTTGAAACCCGCGGCACTCCGCAAACCATAGACGTAGGGGCCCGGCATGCTGGGCCGCTACGTTCTTCACCGGCCCTTACACGTACTGCATCTCCGGGAAGGTGCCGCGCAACGCGTTGACCTCTGCCTTGACGGCAGTGCCCTTGATGCAGGCCGCCATCAGCTCGGCGAGGCGCTGCATCTCCGGCTGCTTCATCCCGAACCGCGTCAGCTCCTGCACGCCGATGCGCAGGCCGGAGGGGTTACGGGCGTCGCTATCGTGGGGCAGCAGGTTGTAGTTAACGATCACGTCTGACGCCTCGAGGCGCTGGGCCACGGGGACACCGCCACCGTGGGCCGAGACGTTGACGGCGATCTGGTGGCTCCGCGTATAGCCAAAGTCCTTCGCCTCCACCGGAATGCCTTCGGCTTCGAGCGCCGAGCCGAGCGCCTGCGCATTCGCGACAACCTGCGCGGCGTAGGCGGTGGCATGCAGCCGCATCTCCCGGATCGCCACCAGCAGGGCCGGCAGTGTGTGCAGGTGGTGGTTGCTGGAGGAGCCGGGGAAGACGCCGCGGTCGGCGGCGGGCCAGTAGCGGTTGGCGTCCTCCTCATCGAGGTCGGAGACGATTACGCCGCGCTGGGGGCCGGGGAAGGTCTTGTGCGTGCTCGCGGTGACCCAGGTTGCTCCCTCGCGCCAGGGGTCCTGGAACTGCCCGCCGACG
>CAZNHI010000052.1:0-9987 GCA_964572535.1 uncultured Dehalococcoidia bacterium | reverse complement strand
AACGACGATGACCTGCGTGCCGCCCTGGTGCAGCGCGGCCACCTGCGCCACCAGCCGCCCAACCTGCTCCAGGTCTAGCTGCTCGCCGTTGGTCAGGAGATTGGTGCCGAACTTGGCGACGATGCGCCGGTAGCGTTTTTTCATGGCCTGCGAATCTGAAGCCTCGAATCGGATTATAGAGCACGTGCTATCGCGCGCCGGGACTCGAGCTTCCCTGGCCTGCGTCGCCGTGCTCCTCCGCCGTGGACGGCTCGACGTGCACCGTGATCACGGTGTTGGGCCACATCTCCCCGATGCGCGCCTCGATGCGATCAGAGATGGAGTGCGACTCCTCCACGGTCATGTCTCCGGGCACTGTCAGGTGGAAGTCGACGTGGCGGCTCTGGCCCGAGCGTCGAGTGCGCAGCAGGTGAAAGCCGTGGATGCCCTCCGCCGAGATCGCCTCCCGGATGCGCGCCACTTCTGCCTGGGTGAGACTGCCGTCGAGCACGTCGCCTACAGACGTCCACAGGATATGTCCGGCAATCCAGAGCAGGTAAACGCCTAGAGCCAACGCCAGAACCGCGTCGAAGGCGACCTCGCCCGTGATGCCCACGAGCGCCAGGCCCGCGATGACGGCGCCTGCCTGCACAACGTTGGTCCACAGGTGGCGGGTCTCCGACATCATTGCCGGGGAGCCCGTCTGCCTCGCAACCCGGCCCGTGTACTGCACCAGCGCCACGTTGGCTGCCGCGGCGATCACCATCGCCACGAGCGCGATGTCGTGGCCGATGTCGTCCGGCGGGTCTAGCAGGCGCAGCACCGCCCGCACCACGATAAACACGCCGCCGCCGCCGATGAGAACGGCCTGTATCCCGGCCGCCACGGTTTCTGCCCGCCCGTGTCCGTAGGGATGAGCCGCGTCTGCCGGCCGCGCGCCGATGCGCACGCTGGCAAACGAGATCAGCGCCGCGATCAGATCCTGTCCGCTATCGATCCCGTCTGACAGCACGGCGATGCTGCCCGCGGCCAGCCCAACGCTGACCTTGAGTGCCATCAGGACCGCGTTCATATAGACCGAGAGCACGGCGGCCCGGCTGGCAGGGTCGCGGGGCAGGACGCGCGCGGCGGCGCTGTTCACGGCGGCCCTAGTCCCTCCATAGTTGGCGCCAGCGACTCGTCTGCGGCGGGCAGCTTGCCCAGGTGGCGGCTGACCAGCGCCAGAGCAACGAGGCCAACGATAACGCCGAACCACAGCGTCCCAAACCGGATCACCAGCGTCGCGACCGCCGCGTCTGATTTCGCGAGGTCGAGCAGCACCTGCGAGAGGCCGGCGATGCCGCCCTCTGCCACGCCCAGGCCCCCGGGCGTCAGCAGCAGCGCGCTGGCCAGAGTCGCGGCGGGCATGATGAACGACGCCTTGAGCAACGTGTCGCCGCCGCCATCCGCGCCGACCCCCAACAGCACGATATAGAACGCCAGCACCTCGAAGCCCCAGGAGATCACGCTGAGCAGCGTCATCGAGCCCAGGGCCCAGGGCGAGAGCAGCGCATAGCTGCTGGTGTAGAACTCCTCGGCGTGGCTCGCGAAGCGCGAGACCACGGGCACGCGCTCCAGCCGGTGCAGCAGCCAGAACGAAAGCGGCCGGTTGCGCACGACGTAGAACAGCACGGCACCGCCCAGCAGCACGACCACGAACGCCGGCCACGCGTCTCCGAACACGACGAGGCCCGCCGCGCCCAGGACCACGAGCCCCAGGCTGTCGGTGAGACGCTCCGCGATCACGATTGGGGCCGAGCGGCTGAACGGCGTGCCGTGCAACTCACGCAGGAGGTAGCACTTCAGCCACTCGCCAACCTTGCCCGGCGTCACAACCATGCCCAGTCCCGCGTAGTAGATCAGGGCGCTCTCCCGGCGCGGCAGCCCCTCGACGCCAATCGTCTTGAGGTAGAACTGCCACTTGAGGAAGCGCAGCGCGTAGTTGACCGAGGTCAACGCGAGCACCAGCGGCAGGTACTGCCACTTGAAGTTGCCGAGCCCAGCGATGACGTCGCTAAAGTCCGCGTAGGCGCTCAGCCCAATGAACACCGCCGCACCGAGAATCAACGAGATCAGCAATCGCTTGCGCAGCTTGTCCAGGCTCACGCCTGCATTGTAGTGGTGACGTGCGCCCCTTGAGCCAGGAAGCGTCGCGGGCCAACATCCTCACATGCTGCTGATCTACGGCTATGTCGCCTGGGTGGTATTCATGGCCACCGCGATTGCCAATGGCATCTTCCGGGTCTCCGTGCTGGAGACCTCCCTGGGCGAGTACCTGGCCCACCTGATCAGCACCGCGATTCTCTGCGGGGCGCTGTTCGTCGAGATCAGCGTCTTCCTCGACATCGTTGGCGATTACAGCCGAGGCTGGCTGATCGCGCTCGGCGTCATGTGGACACTGCTCACGGTGGCCTTCGAGTTCGGCTTCGGGCACTACATAGCGCGCCAGAGCTGGTCGACGCTGCTGGAGAACTACAATCTGCTCCGCGGCCGCGTCTGGCCGGCTGTGCTGCTCGTGGTGCTGCTTACACCGATGCTGGTCGGCTAATCGGGCTGTGAAAAGTGTGAATTAGGCGCGGCGCTCTTCGAGGATCGCTTTGACGCGGTCGAGGACGTGACGCGCCACGTCGTACTTGCTGAGCAGCGGCAGGTCCAGCCGCGTGCCGTCCTTGTGCAGGATCGTCACCCGGTTCGTGTCCACGCCGAAGCCCGCGTCCGCCGCCGATACGTCGTTGGCCACGATCAGATCCAGCTCACCGTGCGTCTGCGGCTTACGCAGCGCGTTCTCGATCACGTTCTCGGTCTCCGCGGCGAAGGCAACTTTCACCACTGAGGACGGCACCTCCGGGAAGAAGGACTCATTCTTGACCAGCGGCAGCATCATGCCGGTCTCGCCCTTCTTGATCTTGTGATCCACCGTCTCGGCCGGCCGATAGTCGGACACGGCAGCGGCCATGATCAGCGCATCGGCGCCGGAACAGGCACGCAGCACGGCCTCGCGCATCTGCGCTACCGTCTCCACGGAGACCACCTCGACTCCGTAGGGCAGCGGCAGGCCGGGCTCCGTCGAGATCAGTGTCACCTTGGCGCCGCGGTCGCGAGCCGCCTCTGCCAGCGCGTACCCCATCTTGCCGCTGGAACGATTCGTAATCACGCGCACGGGGTCGATGGGCTCCCGCGTGCCGCCGGCGCTGATCACAATGCGCTGCCCGGCCAGGTCACCTTGCTTTGCCAGCTCGTACTTCGCGGCGCCGACGATGGTCAGCGGCTCCGAGAGCCGCCCGGCGCCGCTGTGGCCGCTGGCCAGACGTCCTGCCTCAGGCCCCACAAACGCCACGCCGCGCTCTCGCAACGTCGCTACGTTAGCCTGCGTGGCCGCGGCCTCCCACATCTGCGTGTCCATGGCCGGCGCCACCAGGATCGGCGCGCGGGTCGCCAGCACGGTGAGCGATAGCATGTCGTCGGCCAGGCCGTACGCGAGACGCGCAATCGTGGTGGCCGTAGCAGGAGCGATGATGACCAGGTCGGCGCGGCGCGCCAGGGAGACATGCTCCTCACCCACGTCAGTTGCGGGTTCGAACATGTCGGTGTACACCGGGCGCCCCGTGAGCGAGCGGAAGGTGAAAGGCGTGACGAACTTCTGCGCCGACTTCGTCAGGATGACGTCGACAGTGGCGCCGGCCTGGACCAGCTTGCTCGCGAGGTCGGCGGCCTTATAGGCGGCGATGCTGCCGCTGACGCCGAGCACCACAACGCGGTCCTTGAGCGGCATCAGGAAAACTCGTTCATCTCATAGACCTGGCGCAGGCCGTTGAGCGAGAGGTCTTCGTCTACGTGGTCGAAGCAGTGCGTCAGCTGGCTCATCATCGGCGCCCAGCCTCCGGTGCCGACCACCCAGGCGTCCTCGCCAGCCTCTGCCTTGAAGCGCCGCACCATGCCTTCGATCAGCTCCGCGTAGCCGAACACGACGCCAGATTGCATCGCCGCCGTCGTGTTGGTGCCGATCGCCTTTTTCGGCGGCGCCAGCTCGACGCTGCTCAGCATCGCCGCGCGTCCCGCCAATGCCTCGGTCGCCACGCCGATGCCGGGGGCGATGGCGCCGCCCATGTAGGCTCCATCGCGCGACACGGCCTCGAAGACGGTGCCGGTGCCCAGAGACACGACGATCAGCGGCGGTTTGTGCAGCTGGAGCGCGCCCAGAGCCACCGCGATTCGATCCGGCCCCAGCTCGCGGGATTCATACTCTATGCGCATGCCTGTCTTGACGCCGGCGCCCACGCGCAGAGCCTTCACCCCGAAGTGTTTGGCGAACATCTCCCCGAAAATTGGCGCCAGGGTCGGGACCACGCTGGCGTAAACACCAGCATCCACCCGCGCCTTGTCGATGCCGTCCATGGCTAAGAGGCTGGTGATCAAGACGGCGTACTCGTCGGCCAACTTGTCGGCGTCCGTGGCGATGTGCCAGCGCGCCGTGAGCTCGGCGCCATCGAAGGCGCCGAGCTTGATCTGGGTGTTGCCGATGTCCAACGCGAGCAGCATTTGCAACTCGATTATAGGCTTCGACGATAGGCGAGCGGTGTCAGGGCCTGCCCTGATCCGCGCAGACGAAGAAACACTGGCAAATTGGCCTCGAAGTGATCATAAGGAGCTTGACCCCTTTGGCCGCGCCTGTGCTAACTTCCATCGGTCTTGACCGCCACGAGGATGGGGCCTTAAAACGGGCAGGACGACCAAAGCTTACTTCTGGTCTTGCGTCTTTTACGGTTCGCGTTTAGCGTGCCGGAGGTACCTTATTGCCCTCTGCGCTGCCCGCCTCTGCGCATCAAATCTGGGATGCCACGCTCGCTCAGTTGCTGCTCCGCGTCACGCGACAGAACTACGACAGCTGGCTGCGCAACACCGTAGGCCTACGCTTTGAAGGCACCACGCTCGTCGTGGCAGCCGCCAACGAGCTGGCCTGCGACTGGCTCTCGACGCGCATGAAGTCCGTCATCGCCCAGGCGCTCACCGCCGTCGCCGGCGTTGGCCTGCAGGTGCGCTATCAGCCGGCCGAAGAGGCTGAGTCGGGCAGCCCTGAAGGGTCGCCTTTGCAGCCCTCACTTTTGCCGAGGCTGCAAACTCCCCTCAACCCGCGCTTCACCTTCGCGACCTACCTAGAATCCGGCTTCAACCGGCTGGCGCTCTCGGCGGCCCGCGACATCGCCGGAGAAGCCGAGAGCAACTACTCTCCGCTCTTCGTCACTGGCTCAGCCGGCAACGGCAAGACCCACCTGCTACATGCCATCGCTCACGAAACAGCGAAGAGCGGCGCGCGCCTCCTGCTGGTCAGCGCTGAACAGTTCCTCAACGAATTCACAACTGCGGTGCGCAACAAGAGCGGCGCCGCCTTCCGCGCCCGCTACCGGGAGTTGGACCTGCTGTTGGTCGACGACGTGCACCTGCTGCTCGGTAAGAAGGCGACCCTGAACGAGTTCTACCAGACGCTGGCTGGCCTGCACGACCAGGGTCGCCGCGTAGCCGTCGCAGGCGACCTCAGCGCAATGTCCAGCGACGCGGCGCGCTTCCGCGACCAGCTGCGGTGGGGCCTCGTCGCACCCATCGGCGAACCGACCGCCGAGGACCGCGTGCGCTTCATAGAGGCGAAAGCCTCCAGCCAAGGCATGCCTCTGCCTGACGAGGTCAAGCATTACCTGGCGCTGCGTGTCCGCTCCAGCATTCGAGACCTGGAAGGCGCCGTGAATCGAGTCACCGCCATCGCGCGCATCTCCATCGACCAGCCCCTCGACATCGACTTCGCGGCGCGCGCGCTGCAGCCCGTCTCCATCCTCCTCCAATCAGACAAGGCGCCCGTGGCTCCGACAGACCTTCTCGACGCTGTGTGCCGGCATCTCAGCCTCAGCCCTAGCGAAATCACTAGCCAGAAGCGCAATCGGGCCCTGACCTACGCCCGTCACCTGGCCATGTATCTGCTGCGCGAAGATGGGGCTCTCACTTATTCCGCGATCGCGCACCTGCTGGGCAAGAAGGACCACTCGACCGTCGTCCACGCCTGCACGCAGCTGATCCGCGAACTCAACATATCCCCAGCGCTGCGGGCTGATGTCGACGCCGTCAGGGCTTCCCTTCACATACCCACCCACGCCGCGTAGCAGTTTTCACACGATCACCGTATCCACAGATCACCCTAGAGAGGTGATGGGTGCGTAGACCTATAATCGATACATATGATCGACCTTGCTGAGATGCACATCACATCTGGTGCTGGTGGAAATGGCGCCGTGGGCTTCCGGCGCGAGAAGTTTGTATCGCGCGGCGGTCCCGACGGTGGCGACGGCGGTCGTGGCGGAGACTTGATCTTCGAGGCCGACCTGGGGCTGACAACCCTGGCTCATTTCAGGCACCGCAGCCTCTACAAAGCTGAAAACGGCAAACCGGGTGGCGGCGGCAAACGGCACGGCGGCAACGGCCAACACCTGGTACTCAAAGTACCGGTAGGTACGGTAATCCAGGCGGATGGTGAGACTTGGGACTTGGACGAGCCTGGAGCGCAGGTGATCGTGGCCAAGGGTGGCACCGGTGGCCGTGGCAACGCCCGCTTCTCCAACTCCATCCGCCAGGCCCCGAGCTTCGCCGAGCGCGGGCTTCCCGGGGAGGAGCTGCGTCTACGCCTCGAGCTCAAGCTGCTGGCTGACGTTGGACTCGTGGGCCTGCCCAACGCCGGCAAGTCGACATTACTGCGCGCCGTCTCCAACGCCATGCCGGACGTTGCGGACTTCCCCTTTACGACGCTGGAGCCGGTCCTGGGCGTCGTCGAAGTCGGACTCCACGCCTTCGTCATGGCAGACCTGCCTGGTCTGATTGAGGGTGCACACGAGGGTGTGGGGCTGGGACATCAGTTCCTGCGCCACGTAGAGCGTACCCGCGTGCTGGTCCACGTGCTGGACGCCGGGGCGGAAGACCCCCTGGCGGACTACCAAACGGTGCGCCACGAAATAGAGCTGTACGACCCGACGATGGTGCTGCGCCCCGAGGTTATAGCCCTGAACAAAATCGACCTGCCGGATGCGCGCGCCAAGGCGGAGGCGCTGCGCTCCTCGTTTGAGGGGCGTGGGGTAATCCTTCTGTCCGGCGCAACCAGCGAAGGCACGCGGGAGCTGATCCAATTGCTGCTGCGTCTTTTGCAGGAGACTGCCCCGCAGGCTGGAGCCGCGAGCGAGAAGGTGCTGCCCGTGCTGCACCCACGGGGCCGCGAGCGGCTCGAGGTGGAGCAGCAGGACGGCGTCTACGTGGTCAGCGGAGGAAAGGCTGAGCAGGACGCCATGAAGCTGGGGGAGGGCGGCTACGAGGCTCTGGACGAGCTGCAGGAGCGCTTGCGACGTCAAGGCCTGGAGCGCGTCATGCGCCGCGCCGGGGCCCGTCCCGGTGACAAGCTTCGAGTCGGCGAGGTGATGCTGGAATGGCAGGGATGAAGATCGGCATCCTGGGCGGGACCTTCGACCCCATACACAACGCGCACCTCCTGCTGGCAGAACAGGCTCGCGAGCAGCTAAAGCTCGACCGCGTTCTGTTCATCCCCGCCGGCGATCCCTGGCGCAAGGCGAGTCGCCGCGTGGCGCCGGCCCAGCATCGCCTGGTCATGACGCGACTCGCGGTGGCCGGCGACCCCGGTTTTGTCGTCGATGACTGCGAGGTAACGCGGGACGGCCCTACTTACACCGCCGATACGCTGCGAGAGCTGCGGGACCGCTACGCAGGGGACGAACTCTATTTACTCTTGGGAGAGGACGCGCTCGCCGACTTGCCGTTCTGGCACGAACCTGAGTCGATTGCGGAGAATGCGACGATCGTGGTGGCGCCTCGCGGCGGCGTCGTCCTGCCGGAGTTACCTTTCGATCCAGGACGCATCGTGAGGATCAGCATGCCTTTTCTCGATGTCAGCTCAACCGACCTGCGCGCTCGGGGCCGCCGCGGCCAGAGCCTGCGCTACCTGGTGCCGGACGCTGTCGCAGAGTACATCCGCGAGCACAAGGTCTACGGCCCTAGTTAGAACCGCGGTGGTCTTCAGCCCAGCCGATTGGCGCCTTGCCCATTATCAGGGAGATGCGGGGGATGGGCGGGTAGATGAAGGGCCGTAGGTGGGCGTTGCTGATCCATTCGAACCCGGCCTCCAGGGCGTAGGCGCTGAGAGTCGTGTAGTTACGCAGGTTGCAGTCCCGGACGCCGAGGGTGATCACGCGCTCGTTCCAGGTGTTCAGCAGGCGTGACCGCGTCGGCGCGAACTCCCAGAGCACCGCGATGCCACCGTGGCTCAAGACACGCCGGATTTCGCGCAGCAGGTTCAGCAGGGAGGCGTCGTCCAGGTGCTTGACGACGTGGCCGCAGGTGACCACATCGAAGCATTCGTCCGCGAACGGCAGCTGCGTCCCGGACCCCTCGATCAGCGATATACGACGCCGCTCGTGGCCCAGACCCAGCATCGAGCCCGAGACGTCGATGCCGACGGGCGGCCGCTGAAACGCCACCTTCGACGCGAGTAGCTCTATCAGCGCGCCGCTGCCGCAGCCGACGTCCAGCAGGCAATTCTCGGGTCGTAGCTGCAGCTCCTCGTGCAGCTTGAAGGCGGGCGTGTTGACCAGCATGAGGCCAGGGGGACTGGCGAGCAGGCCGTAGAATCTGCCGCTAACCGATCGCTTTAGCCAGCGGTTGTAGGTGCGGCCAACACGGGCAGAGGCCACGCGCTAACCGTCCTCGAGTTCGTAGGTCACCCGTATGCGCGCCCCGCGCAGCGCAACCCAGGTTGAGATGCGCCCCAGTTCCTCGACGTTTCGCTGCAGCGCCGGGTAGTCCTCTCGCAGTGCCACCATGCGCTTCTCGTCGCTCCCCAGCGCGTTGAAGACGCGGGCGCAGCACGCGGCGAGCGGCGCGGCGTCCTGCCAGGACCGCTCCAGCACATCTGCGTCCGCTGGATCCTCGACGTTGCGGTCGGCGAAGGTCAGCAGCGGCTGGAGGTCGATCTTGAACTGGCTGCGCAGCACCAGCGCCGCGACGGAGAGCTCGTGGTTGGCCCCGTAGCGCGTCGAAAACGCCCAGGAGAGGAAGTAAACGAGATCGGACGTATCAGACGCGAAGCTCGGCGCCTCCGGCTGCGGCGGCTCGAAGTCAAGGACGATGCGTGGCATGCCTCTATGGTGCTACGAGGGGAGAGTTGGAGCCAGCGGCAACTAGTTCAGACGCTCCCGGATTTCAAGAGGGACGAGCGGTGTCAGCTCGGGACGCGATTCCAGGATACGAGCGATGTCTGCATAATCCTTGAGACGCTTGCTGGGACGTCGGCCCGGGTCGCTGGCCGCCCACACTTTGCCGTGCAGGACATCCTCTATACGGGCGACTGGGATGTCCTGGCCCAGGACAGACCTGACTTCGGCATGCTCCACAAACTCCGCGTAGCGAGGGTCCGTCTGGATCTGCACCCGCAGGTCTGAGCCTGGCTCGGACAAGTTGATCGAGTGCGGGAAGTGCTCGACCTTGTAACGGTGAACGATCAACTCCTCCACCAGGGCTACCTGGTCGAGAGCGATGGCAACGTCAAGGTCAAGGCTGACGACTGGTTCGACATAGGCGTTCACGGCCTGACCGCCAATGAGGCAGTATTTGATCCCCGCCTCATCGAGCAGTAAGAGGATGCTGTCGAGAAACCCCGATTTGTCTGATACCACGAGTCTCCAGAAGGTCGCCGCTTTCATTGCCCCACCAGCGTATCAGCCCGGAGTGTAGCCAGGATTAGACGTCCAGATTTCTGACAGACGCAGCGTGGGCCTGGATGTAAGCCTTGCGCGGCGCCACGTCATCGCCCATCAGGTTGGAGAACAGCATGTCCGCCTTCACCGCGTCTTCGATGTTCACCTGCAAGAGAGTCCGCTTCTCCGGATCCATCGTGGTCTCCCAGAGCTGCTCCGCGTTCATCTCGCC
>CAZNHI010000051.1:0-9988 GCA_964572535.1 uncultured Dehalococcoidia bacterium | reverse complement strand
CATGAACATCGGTGGTGTGGGCGGCTCGCCGTGGGGTACGCCGACCAGGATGGCCTGGCCGCCCTCGCGATCGCCGGGGCGGCGGCCGCGGGCCAGCTGCATCACCTGTTCCATGCTGATCTTGGCGCCGATCGCGTCGAAGGAGTGGTCGACACCGGCGTTGAAGCCGCCGCCCATCATCTCGCGCACCTTGGCGATCGGGTCTTCCCTGGCAGCGTTGATGCCATGCGTGGCGCCGAACTGCTTGGCGAACTCCAGCTTCTCGTCAGCCAGGTCGATCGCGATGATCGGGTAGGCGCCGGCGATGGCGCAGCCCGCGACGACCGACAGGCCGACGCCGCCGACGCCGATGATGGCGCAGGAGTCGCCGGGGCGGACCATTGCGGCGTTGATCGCAGCGCCAACCCCGGTCATCACCGCGCAGCCGACGGGTGAGGTGGCGTCCACATCTGCTTTCTTGTCCAGCGGTACGACCATCTGCTCATCGACGACGATGTCGCGCGACCAGGTGAAGGTGCCCACGTTGGCCGGGGCGCCGTATTTGACCTCTTCACCCTTGTACGTGACTTTGGCCGGGATTGGCGTGCGCCCACCGGGCGTGCGTTGTACCCAGGTGACCATGACGTGGTCGCCTTCCTTGACGTGGGAGACCTCTTTGCCGGCCGCAACGACCACGCCGGTGGACTCGTGACCGAGGACGAGGGGCAACGTCGGGTTGGGACGGTCAAGCTCATGCAGTTGAGAGTGGCAGACGCCGGTGGCGAACTGCTTGACCAGGACCTGTGTCGGACCCGGGTCCGGCAGGTCGATGTCGTCGATGATCATTGGCTTGCCGAGCTCGATGTAGATAGCGCCGGGCGTCTTCATAGGCATGGTCTGAGGCAGCTCCCTTAACTAGGCGTGTCGTGTGGTGCTCAGCGGGGTGGGGGCTAACGGTAGGCCCGGGGGCATTGGGGGTGTCCACCATCTTCGATGCCCTCGAAGGCTGGCGCCAGTATAGCGCCGGTTCCCGTGCAGCGGGAGGTCAGGTGCGCCTCACCTTGACACGTCACGCAGACGACCCTTAGACTCGGAGGACAACCGAACATAAGGCTGTGAACGGGACTAGTAGCTCGCGACGTGAGGCCCCAGAGAGCCGGGATCAGGTGAGACCCGGCGCCGAGCAACGAGCGAATGGACCCGGGAGCCGCGAAGTGAAATGGCCGGGAAGCTGATTGGACAGCTTTCCGCACCAAACTAGCTAAGCCGGAGAGGGAACCGATATCAGAGCCCAGGACATCGTCCCGAAGTCGGGGCCGTGTCCGTGAGATGTCCTTCTCCGGAAGGACAATTAGGGTGGCACCGCGAACGCCTTTCGCCCCTATAACGGCGAAGGCGTTTTTTTATTGGAGTTTTGCGATGGTCGATTTAGATACGAAGCAGGTAGCAAAGCCGGGATCTGGGTCCGTGCGTCGCGTGTTCAGCGGCATCCAGCCGTCCGGTGACTTCCACCTCGGCAACTACCTGGGCGCCGTGAAGCAGTGGGTGCAGCACCAATCCTCCCCGGGAAGGATCAACTACTTCTGCGTCGTCGACCTGCACGCGATCACGGTGCCTCAGGACCCCGCGACGCTGGTACACCAGACGCGGTCATTGGCGGCGATGCTGCTGGCCTGCGGTATCGACCCCAAGGCGAGCACGCTGTTCGTGCAGGGGCACGTCAGTGCTCACTCGGAGGCAGCGTGGCTGCTGAACTGCGTCACTCCCATCGGCTGGCTGGAACGCATGACGCAGTACAAGGACAAGTCATCCAAGCAGGAGAGCATTTCGGCAGGCCTGCTGGATTACCCGGTGCTCATGGCCGCTGACATCCTGCTCTACGACGCGCACGAGGTGCCGGTGGGCGAAGACCAGAAGCAGCACGTGGAGCTGACACGCGACATCGCGGAGCGCTTCAACCGGCTCTTCGGCGAGACCTTCGTGGTGCCGCAGCCTGTGATCCCGGAGACGGCCGCGCGCGTAATGGGTCTGGACGACCCAACGAACAAGATGTCGAAGGCATACAGCCACATCCGTGGCCACGCCGTACGCATGCTCGACGAACCGAAGGAGATCGAGCGGGCGATCATGCGTGCTGTAACAGACTCAGGCAGCGAGATCGTCTTCTCCGACGACCCGGCGAAGGCGGGCGTAAACAACCTGCTCGGCATCTACAAGGCGATTACCGGCAAGCCGGCGGAGGAGACGTTGCGCGACTTTGCGGACGCGCGCGGCTACGGCGACCTCAAACGCCGCGTCGCAGAGGTCGTGATCGCTGAGTTGACACCGATCCGGGAGCGCCATGGGCAGCTGATGCGCGACCCCGCAGAGCTCGACCGTCTGCTGGCCATCGGGGCCGAGCAGGCGCGGTCATACGCCGAGCCGAAGCTGACGCAAATCAAACGCAGCATGGGACTGACGGTGCCATGAGAAGCGATTGCGGTGGAGGGCAAGACAGGTGATAAGTCGCGGAACGGCCAAGATTCGAGGCGACGCGGGCGTTAGAGGGCGAATCGAGGATGCTCTTCTCCTATGGTCGAGGGGCAGACTCTTTGGGGCATTCCTCTGTCTGCTTGTCGCGGTAGCCGCGACTGCTCGAAAGCGATACCCAGATCACAAAGCGATGGGCGAGCGAGAGGCGTTCGAGTCATTCCTCAAGTCAGAACTGACCATTGACTGGAGTGTTGAGTATCGAGGCGAACTGCATCCCATCGAGCACATCCTCTATAAGTGGCTGCGATGCGAATTGATTCATGAGGCGGATGTTCCAGTCGATATCGAGTTCACGATCAACAGGGCGCTGTCTGTTCGGGCTGGAGGATCTCCAGACTACATACTTCAGCTTTCCACTGCGTGGTTTTACCACCTAGTGAACCTTCTTGCAGCAGCATCTGAGAATTCAGACCAAGGCTTGACGCCTGTAGTGGAGGGTACACAAGTCGCGGGTTTGTAAATCGTGCGCCAATCCTTCGACTTAGCGAGGAGCGGCGAGAGATAATCGGGATGGAGCACAAAGGCGCGGTCGCCTTCGTCTTAGCAACCAGGAGGACAAATTGACCCGGGCATTCTCAGAGACCCTTGACGCAATCATCGATGAGCGCAGCCTGCTCAAGCACCCTTACTACCAGGCGTGGAACGCGGGCTCGCTGCCGCTTGAGTCCCTGCGCGACTACGCGAAGCAGTACTTCCACTTCGAGGCCGCCTTTCCCACCTTCCTCAGCTCTATCCACGCCCGCATGGAGTCCGGCGCCGCCCGCCAGGCCGTGCTCGAAAACCTCTGGGACGAAGAGCACGGCGTCGACAACCACCTGGCCCTCTGGCTGCGCTTCTGCGAGTCCCTGGGTCTGGACGAGGCCGCCGTGCGCGCCTCCGAGCCCAACGCCGAGACGCGCGAGCTGGTCGACGGCTTCCGGGCCGCCTGCACCGAGGGCAGCGTCGCCGAGGGCCTCGCGAGCCTCTACGCGTACGAGTCGCAGGCGCCGCGCGTGGCGGAGACGAAGATCGCTGGGCTACGCAAGTTCTACGGCTTCGAGGACCCCAGGGGCTACGAGTTCTTCAGCGTGCACCAGGAAGTGGACGTGTACCACTCCCAGGCAGAGCGAGACGTAGTCGTCGCCGCGGCGACCAGTACGGAAGCGCGCGCCGGCTTGGAGGAGGCGACCCGAGTGGCCGCCGGCCGTCTTTGGCGTTTCCTCGATGGAGCTTACGCAGGCGTCTGCAACTAAGGATGAACCGGGAGTGCAGAGGGCGTCCTTCGGCCGGAAGGACCTCTGCCGGGGGGCGCGGGGGGTGTCCCCCCGTTTCCCCTTAACTCCTCGTGCGGAGCAGCGCGAGAGCGATGCGAAGCTGAGGGACGGAGCGTTGGCTCGTCCTACGCTGGCCTCAGGACGAGCAGGGGTTCGGTCATGATCCTCCACCCCACACTGGAAGAGGCGCGCGCTCTCGCGTCTCAGGGCAACCTCTGCCCGCTGTACGCGGAGGTGCCTGCAGACCTCGAGACGCCGGTTTCGGCGTATCTCAAGGTGGCGCGCGGCCGCTATTCCTTCCTTCTGGAGAGCGTGGAGGGCGGCGAACGCCTGGCGCGCTACAGCTTCATCGGCACGGAGCCGTATCGCACGCTGCGTAGCGGCGAAGGCGTCGGCGGCGACGGCACCACCGGCGACCCCCTGCTCGCGGTCGAGGCCGAGCTTTCGCGGTTCAAGCCGGTAGCCGTCGCAGGGCTGCCGCGGTTCACCGGTGGCGCCGTCGGCTACCTGTCATACGAAGTCGTGCGCTACTTCGAACCCCGGGTGCCGAAGGCGGCGCGCGACGTTCTGCACATGCCCGAGGCCGCCTTCCTGTTTACCGACACCCTGCTGGTCTTCGATCACCTGCAGCACAAGATCAAGGTCGTCAGCCACTTCCGCCTCGATGGCGACCTCGAGGCCGCGTACCGGCAGGCCGCGTGGCGCATCGAAGAGCTGGTAGGACGGCTGGAGAAGCCGCTGGCCGCGCTACCGTACCGCGCTGGGGAGGTTGTTTCTGCGGACCAGGCCGTGTCGTCGAACATGACGCGGGAGCAACACGCCGCGGCGGTGAACCAGGCCAAGGAGCACATCGTTGCGGGGGACATCATCCAGGTGGTTCTGTCGCAGCGCTTCCAGCGTCCCACGACTGCCCACCCGTTCGACGTCTACCGGGCGCTACGTACGATCAACCCATCGCCCTACATGTTCTACCTCGATCTCGGCGAGGCACAGCTGGTTGGCACCTCGCCGGAGATGCTGGTCCGAGTCGAGGACGGCAAGATCGACTACCACCCCATCGCCGGCACGCGGCCGCGCGGCGCTGACGCTGCGCAAGACAAGGCTCTGGAGGAGGAGCTGGTCGCAGACGAGAAGGAGATCGCCGAACACGTGATGCTGCTCGACCTCGGCCGCAACGACGTCGGGCGCGTGAGCGAGGCGGGCTCCGTAGAGGTACCGCAGATCATGGACGTGGAACGCTACTCCCACGTCATGCACCTCGTCTCCCACGTGACGGGGCGGCTGCGCAAAGGCCTCAGCCCCTACGAAGCGCTGCGGGCCTGCTTCCCCGCCGGGACGGTCTCAGGCGCCCCGAAGATCCGGGCCATGGAGATCATCGCTGAGCTGGAGCAGGACCAGCGCGGGACGTATGCGGGCTGCGTCGGCTACTTCGATCTGTCGGGCAACCTGGATACGGCGATCACGATCCGGACGATCCTGATGAAGGACGGCGTGGCGCACGTGCAGTCCGGCGGCGGCATCGTCTACGACTCCGACCCGGCAACGGAGTACGCGGAGACGGAGAGCAAGGCGCGGGCGCTGATCCGCGCCATCGAGCAGGCAGAAGCGCAGTCGGCGGGGCGACCCGCAGGCAGCCTGGGGTACTAGCGTACGGCGCGGGTACGCGGAGAAGAGTCGAGTAGGTTAGCTGCAGATGGTTCCGCGCAGGCAGCGTTTCTGGGCTGCCGGCGGATATTTGCAGGAGGAGCACCAATGAGTGACAACGCGATGGTCTGGATGCTGATTGAGAACGATGGCGCGGTGCTCCTGGCGCAGCGTAAGCAGGAGAACCCGCCTTTCGCGGGCGAGTGGGTGCTGCCCGGCGCAACGCCCGCTCAAGGCGAGGCTGCTACCGATACCCTGGCCCGCCTGGCGCGTGACGACTTCAGCGTCAGCCTGCAAGGCAGCGAGTTCCTGGAGGCGCTGAGCGTTCAGAGCGGTGGTATCGACCACAACGTGAACGTGTACCGCGTCGGCTTCGAAGGGCAGCCGCAGTTCCGCGAATCCGGTCCCTACATCGAGGTCGGCTGGACGGAGCCTGGGGAGCTGGACGACCTGGACATCGAGCTGCCGCAGGCGTTGCGGGCGTTCCTCGAACGCCTGCGAGGTACGTGATGGCTTCGTCACGGAGGCCGGCGCCTGGCCTGAAAGCCCCGGCATCGGAGAAGCGCAATGCTGCTGCTGATCGATAACTACGACAGCTTCACCTACAACCTCTACCAGTACTTGTGCGAGCTGGGTGAGGAAGTCGAGGTCTTCCGCAACGACAAGATCGGTCTGGAGGACATCGACTCGATGGCGCCGCAGCGCATCGTCGTCTCGCCGGGCCCGGGTTCGCCGAGGGACGCGGGGATCAGCGTCGCAGCGATCAGGCGCTTCGCGGGCAAGGTGCCGCTGCTGGGAGTCTGCCTGGGCCACCAGTGCATCGGCGAGGCATACGGTGCAGTGATTGCAGGCGCGGGCGAGATCAAGCACGGCAAGATGTCGCAGATCAGCCACGATGGCAAAGGCGTGTTCGCCGGGCTGCCAAACCCGTTCGCGGCAGTGCGCTACCACTCGCTCGCGATCGTGCCGGAGACGCTGCCGGACGTGCTCGAAGTCACGGCGCGTTCGGAGTCGGGCGTAATCATGGGCGTCCGTCACAAGGAGTTGACGCTGGAAGGCGTCCAGTTTCACCCGGAATCGATCCTGACAAAGCCGGGCAAGCAGCTTCTAGCGAACTTCCTGAGGATGACATAGGGATATAGGGATATTACTATGTCATTAGAGAAGGAAGGGAAGGAACATGGCAAAGCTGCTCGTATACCTGGACGAGGATGCGCACGAGGACCTCAAAGAGCTGGCGCATCGCAAGAAGACCACGATGGCAGCACTTGTGAGATACGCGCTAGACAAGACTTTCGAGGACGATCTCGACGATATTTCTTCGGCCCGCGCCTTGGAGGAGATGCTCGCCCACCCCGAAAAGACGTTGACGCTGGAAGAGTATCTGGAGAGGCGTGGTCTTGCCTTACCAGGTAAGTCTGTCGCCAAGGGCCCAGCGAGACCTCGAAAGGTTGCCGAGCGGCGTAGCCGTTACGGCGTCTGACCGAATTGAGGAGCTACGCGATCAGCCAAGGCCGAGGCAGTCGTTGAAATTGCAGGGAGGGCCTCCGAGGTGGCGCCTCAGGTTCGGGGATTACAGGATGATTTACACGATCTCAGATCACGAGGAGAGCGTCTACGTACTCCGTATCCTGCGTCGCTCCGAGGACACCTATGACTGAGGAAAGCCGATGATCCGCGAAGCCATCTCAACCGTCGTCGCTGGCGAAGACCTCACAGAGGCAGAGGCGGCGGCTGTCATGGAAGAGCTGATGTCTGAGACCGCGACCCCTTCGCAGGCCGCGGCCCTGCTGGTGGCGCTGCGCCTCAAGGGTGAGACCGTGGACGAGATCGCCGGCATGGTGCGCGTCATGCGCGAGAAGGCGCTAAAAGTAGACGTGAGCGGCGACGTGCTAGACGTCGTGAGCACCGGCGGTGGTTCCTTCGACCCGTTCAACATCTCCACGGCCGCGGCGCTGGTCTGCGCCGGTGCGGGCGTTCGAGTGGCGAAGCACGGGAATCGTGGATTCACCTCGGCGTCGGGCGCCGCGGACGTTCTGGAAGCCCTGGGCGCGAAGCTGGAGCTGACGCCGGAGCAGAGCAAGGCGTGCATTGAGCAAACGGGCTTCGGGTTCCTGTTCGCGCCGTCGCTGCACCCCGCGATGCGCTTCGTCGGCCCGACTCGGCGGGAAATCGGCATACGCACCATCTTCAACTCTCTGGGGCCGCTTACCAACCCGGCGGGGGCGCAATACCAGCTCCTGGGAGTCGGCGACGCCGAGATGGCGGCGAAGGTCGCCGCGGTGCTGGGGCGGCTGGGCGTGGGGCGGGCGCTGGTGGTGCACGGCGACGATGGTCTGGACGAGGTGTCGCTGGGCGCGCCGACCACCGTGCACGAGCTCAACGGCAGGGCCCTCAAGACGTACACGCTGACGCCTGAGGACGCGGGTATGCAGCGCGTGCCGCTGTCAACGGTGAAGACGGGCACGAAGGAAGAGAACGCGGCGCGCCTGCGGGCTGTGCTCGCGGGTAAGGCCGGCCCGGACCGCGAGTACACGCTGATCAACGCCGGCGCGGCGCTCGTAGCGGCGAACAGGGCAGCGAGCGTCAAGGAAGGCGTAGGGATTGCGCGCGAGGCGATCGACTCCGGCTCGGCGGCTCGGGTACTTGAGGCGTACGTGGCTGCGACGTGGAGCTTCGGGGGCTGAGGATGACGAATCGACAGGGAGTAATCCAAACAGGCAGCGTTCTTGACCAAATCGTCGCGGACGAAAGGGAAGCGCTAGCGGCAAGAAAGCGCTCCCTCCCAGAGGGCGCACTCCGGCAAAGCATCCACTTCTCCAATGGGCATGGTCTAGCCCGGGTTGTTCCCACCGTTGGAGTAGACGATTCCGACCGGCCTGAAATGCTCATCATCGCTGAGATCAAGAAGGCATCACCGAGCCGAGGCGTTTTCGCCCAACAGTTGGACCATCGGCGTATCGCGCGCGAGTACACGCTTGCTGGCGCCGTCGGGATATCAGTTGTAACTGAGCCTAACTACTTCCTGGGTGACATTCAGTGGCTGCAGGACGTCCGCCAACTTCTGCAGGAGGAGTTCCCTGATACGCGACCTTCCATTTTGCGCAAAGACTTCATTTTCGATCGCTACCAAATCCTCCAAGCACGTGCCTATGGCGCGGACAACGTCCTTCTCATCGTCGCCATGCTCGATGACCCTCTTCTTCGGGACTTTTTGGCGGAGGCGCGCGCGCTGGACCTCGACGCGCTGGTTGAGGTGCACACGGAGGCCGAGGCCGAGCGCGCCGTGAACGCGGGCGCGACGCTCTACGGCATCAACAATCGAGACCTGCACACCTTCAAGGTCGATCTGAGCACGACGGAACGCGTGCGGCCGCTGCTGCCGCAGGACGCCATCGTTATCGCCGAGAGCGGCGTGCACACCCGCGCGGACGTCGAGAGGCTGCACCGGGCCGGCGTGCGCGCCATCCTGGTCGGCGAGGCGTTCATGACGGCGCCGGACATCGCCGCCAAGATGGCGGACCTACGGCTATGACGCGCGTCAAGATTTGCGGTTGCCGTAGCATCGAGCAGGCGCTGGTTGCGGCCGAGGCAGGCGCAGACTTCGTCGGGCTGATGTTCGCGCCCAGCAGCCGCCGTCGCGTCGAGTTGGAGGACGCGTCCGAGATCGTCAGGGCGTTGGGCGCACCTCTGGCAGAGCGTGAGATGGAGACGCCGCCGGCCATGTATCGCGCCGCTTCCGAAGATCTGCGCTCCTGGTTCGAGCACGGAGCGTCGGCGCTGGAGCGCATGCTGGAGCGTAAGCGGCCCCTGACGGTTGGCGTCTTCGCGGGCAACGACCCGGACGAGATCAACGAAATCGTCGACGAGTGTGGCATCGACCTGATTCAGCTTTCGGGCGGCGAACCGTGGAGCGCCTGTCTGCTGGCGAATCGACAAGTGGTCAAGGCCCTGCACGTCCGCGGCGACGACACTGCTGCGAGGGCCCTGGGAGATGTCGAGACGGGGTCGGCGATGGCGGTGTTGTTGGACAGGGCGGACGAGGCGGCCTTCGGCGGCACCGGGCAGTCGCTGGACTGGCGCGTCGCGACCGAGATCGCGGCGGCGCTGCCGGTGTGGCTGGCCGGAGGGCTAACACCGGAGAACGTGGCGCAGGCGGTGCGCACGGTGCGTCCCTGGTGTGTCGACGTGTCGAGTGGCGTGGAGACGGACGGCGTGAAGGACCCCGCAAAGATCAGAGCCTTCGTTGCGGCGGTGAGGGGCGAGCAATGACGATGAACAACCTGCCTGACGAGCACGGCCGCTTCGGCGAATTCGGCGGTCGCTACGTTCCTGAGACGCTGATGACGGCGGTGGAGGAGCTGGACGCGGCGTACGAGGCCGCGAAGGCAGACCCAGCGTTCGCGGCGGAGATGCACGCCCTGCTGCGCGACTTCGCGGGACGGCCGACGCCGCTGTACTTCGCCGCCAACCTGACGCGGGAGCTGGGCGGCGCGCGTATCTTCCTCAAGCGCGAAGACATGGCTCACACCGGCGCCCACAAGATCAACAACGCGGTCGGTCAGGGGCTGCTAACCAGG
>CAZNHI010000050.1:0-10346 GCA_964572535.1 uncultured Dehalococcoidia bacterium | reverse complement strand
AATCTCACCCAGCGGCTTTGCGGCCAACACCGTGACGATAATCCCCGTCTGCTTCGGCAGGCGCAGCTTCTGCCCCGGCACGATCTGGTCAGAGCTGACAACGTCGGGCTTGTTGCTCTGTGCCAGCATCTCGACCGCCGACAAGCTCTCGTTGCCCTTGAGCTGGAAACGCTGCGCGATGCCCGAAAGCGTGTCGCCCGCTTCGACGGTGTAGACGCAGAACAACGGGTGCGCGGCGTCATCGACGCACGCCGGCGGCGGCGCTGTGTGCGACTCCAGCAGCTCGGGGCCGTTGACCTGGGATTGCGGCGGTGGCACGTAGCCCGGCGCCACCAGCGACAACGCCGATAGCGGGTTCTCCAGGCCGAGCTTGGCGCGCGGTTGCTCGATAGTGTTGCCCTGCACGTCGGCGCGCTGGGCTTCGCCGGTCAGCGCCACGCTACTCAGCCCGCCGGCCAGCATCAGGCCGACCACAAAGACATGCAGCAGCGGCCGGGGTATCCGCGGTACTGGTGGGTAGAGCCGGCCGCGGAACCGTCGCGGTGCGCGGGCGAAGCGGGGGTGCTGTCGTCTTACCGGAATACGGGATCCCTCCGGTGCCGAAGTTTACTTAACGGCATGCCATTGTAACCCACAAATTCTGCTGCAGATTCATCACAATCGGGCGATTGATAAGGAAGAGCCCCTGGACGGATAAGCAGAAGAGCCCTCCTTGCCCCGCTCAAGGAGGGACCCTTTCGGGTCAGAGTAAGGACTTTGGAGGGCTCATCTTCTTATCGGCAGCTTCGCGACGTCTCATTATGTCGTGTAAACCTCGGCAGCAATCCCTTGCCCTCAAAGTCCTGCATCACTCCCGCAACGGGAGCGGGTTGGGGTGAGAGCCAGACTCCCCACCTACCAAGCGCACGCTTCGCCAGACGCCCTCCCGGCGCACGAGCTCCCCTCTCCGTCGACGGAGAGGGGCTGGGGGTGAGGTTCCCAGAACCCTGCGCCCCCTTTAGCAGGGGTCTGGGGTCTCCCCCAGCTTCAAAGTAGAGGGGGTCTGGGGGTCTCCCTCCAACTCCAATACCCAAGACCCAGCTTTCAACACCTGCGTCAACTCGCCGCGTCGTCTAACATTGCCTGCGCAGACACCGTCCCGCCCCACTCAGAATCCGCCCCTTTAGCAGGGGTCTGGGGTATTCCCCAGCTTTCAATACCTGAGGGGTCTGGGGTCTCCCCCAGCTTCAATGTAAAGGCGGTCTGGGGTTTCCCCAGCTTTCGAAATAGGAGCCCTTCAT
Organism: uncultured Dehalococcoidia bacterium; assembly: GCA_964572535.1. Taxonomy (GTDB): domain Bacteria; phylum Chloroflexota; class Dehalococcoidia; order DSTF01; family WHTK01; genus WHTK01. The sequence continues at coordinate 9,066 of CAZNHI010000050.1, read as the reverse complement.
GCCTGGACCGTTGGAAGGCACCAAGATCCTGGACTTCACCTGGGCTCTGGCCGGGCCCTATGGCGTCATGCAGCTCTGCGACCTCGGCGCAACGGTCTGGAAGATCGAGGTCGTCGGCCAGACCGAGGACAAGCGCGCCGCCGGCCCGATAGTCGATGGCATCAACACCTATACGTTCAGCATCAACCGAGGCAAAGACAGCATCCTCCTCGACCTCAAGAGCCCCCGCGGCAAGGAGATCGCCCTTCAGCTCGCCGAACAGGCAGACGTCGTCATCGAGAACTTCTCCGCCGGCACCATGAAAGGCCTCGGCCTCGACTACGCAGCCGTCTCCGCCCGCAACCCGGCAATCGTCTACGCCTCGCTCTCCGGTTTCGGTCAGACCGGCCCCTACGCCAACCGCGGCGCCGTAGACGTAATCGTGCAAGGCCTCGGCGGCGTCATGAGCATCACCGGCTACCCGGACGGCCCGCCCGCCCGCGTCGGCTACTCCATCGGTGACATGGCCGGCGGCTTGTTCATGGCGCAGGGCGTACTCGCGGCCCTCGTCGAACGCGGACGCAGCGGCAAGGGACAGTACATCGATGTCGCCATGCTAGATGCCCAGGTCAACCTCGCGGAGAACGCCGTCGTGCGCCACTTCGCCACCGGCGAGCTGCCCAGCCGCATCGGCACGCGCCATCCCCTCAACACGCCCTTCCAGGCGCTCCCTACGCGGGACGGCTACGTCGTCCTGGCCGGCGTGCGCGATTGGGCCCTGTTCTGCGCCCTCATCGGCCATGACGAGCTGATCGCGGACCCGCGCTTCGCCACCAGCCGCGACCGCACCACGCACCACGCCGAGTTGGAGCCCATCCTGATCGATGCCTTCAAGCAGAGGACCAACGACGGCTGGATGGGAGTCCTCGGCGACAAGTTCCTCATCGCACCCCTCAACACCATCGCCGACATGGGACGTGACCCCCAGGTCAACCACCGCGAGATGCTGGTTGACCTGCCATCCTGGAAGGGCCGCAGCTTCCGCGTCGTCAACTCCCCCGTGAAGCTCTCACGCACACCCGTGAAGCTAACCCGCGGCACCGACCGCCCGGGCGGCCATACGCGCTCCATTCTGAAAGATGTCTTGAATCTGCCTGACGACGAGATCGAGCGCCTGTTCGCCGACGGGGTCGCCGGCGAGTCCTGGGAGTAACCGGCGACACCGTCCGTAGGGGCGAGGCATGCCTCGCCCCTACGGACAGCAATTGGAATCACCTTGCCCCCTAAGGAGACGACCCGATGAAAATCAACACCACGAAGCAGAAGCTGCACGACGGCAAGGTCGTCTTCGGCGGCATCGTCGGCGAATACGCCCCCACCACGATCGAGCTGCTCGGCGCCATCGGCTTCGACTTCGTGATGATCGACTGCGAGCACGGCTCGATGGGCCTGCTCGAGGTCGAGAACCTCGTGCGCGCCGCCGAGACCGCCGGTATCACGCCCCTCGCCCGCGTCCCCGACCACGCGCCCTCCACCATCCTGCGCTTCCTCGACCGCGGCGTGCAGGGCGTCATCGTGCCCCACGTCAACACCCGCGCCCAAGCGGAGGCCGTCGTCAAGGCGGCGCGCTACTACCCCGAAGGCGAGCGCAGCATCGGCTCCACGCGCGCACATGACTACAACGTCGGCGTCTCGCGCCAGGACTCAACCCGCTGGCTCAACGAGCAGGTCCTCGTCATCCCGATGATCGAGAGCGTCGAGGCCGTCGCCAACCTGGACGATATCCTCACTGTCCCCGGCATCGACGTGCTGCACTGCGCCCCCAACGACCTCGCCCAGAGCATGGGCTTCCCGCCGGAGGAAGAGGTCGTCAAGGTGCGCAAGCAGGTCATCGCAAAGTGCAAGGCAGCTGGCATCCCGGTCGGCATCGGCGGCAACTCCCCCTCGAACCCCGCCGCCGTCGCTGAGCTGGCCAAGGCAGGCGCGACCTTTGTCACCGTGCCCGCGCTTGGCATGCTACAGCTCGGCGCCACGCAGTTCCGCACCGCCGTGCAGGCCGCGCTTGCGGACTAGGAGCCTGCCGGTTTAATCCTCGTCGATCCCGGCTAACCCCACCGAGCGATTGTGATGATCTCCCGGCTCGTCGCGGTCAGCGGTTGACGGTCCCAGTCCCCGAACTGCTCCTCGATTGCCAGTCCAGCACCGGACAAGAACGAGAACAGGGAGTGCGCGTCAAGGAACCTCAACGTACTTCGACTGAGCTGAGGCTGGGTCCAGCTTGGACTCGTGAAGGTGGTACCGAACGAAACAAGATCCCCGTTAACCAGTGTCTCCCCCTCAGCGGCCATCCGAACCACGGCGCCGTGGTAAACAATCTCCATTGGGGTCCAGGCCTCCCATCCTCGAACCAGCGGATTGCGGGTTTCGAATACGAAGCGGCCTTGCTCGCTGAGAGCCGACCGGATCGCGGCCAGCGACGCTCGCAACTCGTCATCTTCGACGAACACCTGGAATGCATGACCGGTCATGACGACGAGGTCGAACTCTCGCTCCCAATCGACCGAGGCAAGGTCACCGAGGACCCATTCGATGTCCGGCCGCCGCCGCGCCACCTGCAGCATCGCCGCGGCGGGGTCGAGCCCGCACAATCGCCCGGTGTGGCCGGCTTCCCTGGCCAACCGTAACAGCTCACCCGTCCCGCAGCCGACATCGAGGACGCTTTCCGCCGACATCACCAGCGGCAGGTAAAAGCTAAAGTCGGGCCTTCCTTCGCAGAACGCGTCATACAACTCGGCCAGAATGGGCTCGGAAAACAAACGATCGACCACTCCTGGACCTGCTCTAGCTCTGCAGCCCCGGCATAACCTCGCTCGAGAAACGCTCCAGCGAGGCGACGACCTGCTCGTGCGCCAGGTTGCCGATGTGGAACATGCCCATGAAGTGCGCGGCGCCCACGCTCTGCATTTGCTCGCGCAGCTGCCGGGTTACCGTCTCCGGGCTACCCGCCACCAGGTAGCCTGTGTCCAGCAGCTCCTCCCAGGACAGCTTCGCGAAATCGATCCGCGCCCGATTCTCCTCGCGGAAGTAGCTGAACGACCTTTGCGTGTTCAGCGCTGCATTCAGCCGCTCTCGGTCCGCGGCGCGCTCGTTCACTGCCTCGTTGAAGCCGCGCGCCGAAAGTGTGAAGAAGTAGCGCAGGGCCGGCTCGGCGATGCGCCGCGCCTCCTCGTCGCTCTCGCCGACGTAGATGTGCCGCGTGAGGATGAAGCTGTCCGGCTCCGCTTCCCAGCCTTCTTTACGCGCGACCTGCCGGTAGTAGCCGAATGTGTCCTCGATCTGCGCGGTCGTCGAGTACACCTGCGCGACCGGCAGACGCTTCGAGACACACCACTCCAGGCTTTCGGCGCTGCGGGCGGCGACCCAGATCGGCGGGTGGGGTTGCTGCACCGGCCTCGGCCACAGCGCGCAGTCCTCGAACTCGAAGAAGCGCCCCTTGTGGCTCCACACCGGCTGCGTCCACGCCGTCATGATCAACTCGTACGCCTCCTCGAAGCGGCCCCGCGATTCCGCCGGGTCGACGTTGTACCAGATGTACTCTGCCGGCACACCGCGCACGAAGCCCGCGATCAAGCGCCCGCCCGTGAGGCAATCGAGCATCGCGTACTCTTCAGCCACGCGCACCGGGTGCGACCGCAACGGCAGGATGTTCCCCAGCACGCCGATGCGCATTCGCTTCGTGCGCTGACTCAGCGCTGCCGCGATCAGGTTCGGCGATGGCATCGTCCCGTAGGCGCTGTAGTGGTGCTCATTGAAGACCACGCCGTCGAAGCCCAGTTCCTCGCAGTAAGCCATCTCATCGATGTGCTCCTGGTAGTTCGCTGACCCTACGGCCGGATCGAAGTAGTTGCTCGGCACCGGCGTGCGCGGCGCGGCGTTATCCAGTTGCGGGTAAGCCAGCAGGTCGAAGTTGTACAGCTTCATCGTCGCCTCGCTCCTCGCGGACGTGCCCTCACTCTTTCAGGGGCACCATCGCGGACACGCGGATGCTATCACCGACGACCCGCGTCGTGTGGCCGTGTCCGGTCAGGTCCTCCGCCAGAAGCACGTCCCCGGCCTTGAAGCGCATCGCCGTCCCATCGCCCGTAACAATCTCGACTTCGCCCGCGATGCTGATCACGTACTGCCGGCGCGGCGCCGTATGCCAGCCGCTCTCGTTCCCTGGCCGTTGGCGCGTGAAGAAAATGCCCTCCGCGGCCTGCATCGCCGTCGGCCCGAATTCGCCCCCGGTGAGTGTGTGCGTCAGGTCCTCGAAGTACGATTCCCCATCAGCCCCTGTATAAATACGAACGAACATCGATCTGCTCCCCGGCTATTCAGCGAAGTTCCCTCTGGGGACGCATCCTGCCCATCCGAGAGCAGCCTGTCCAGTCCCCAAGTGTGCTCCGCAGGCAATCGTCGCGCTGCCTCGCCCGTGCTAACCAACTGGAACGCTGGGCAAAGAACGCTTATCGTTCAAGCATTCCCTGCCTCCACGGCTGGGACGCAGCGCAACGTCGTCTTCCGGACCCAACAAAGGACTGCAGCAGTGACCAACTACCGCGTAATCGGCAAGCCCATCGGCCGTCCGGACGGCGTCGACAAAGTGACCGGCACCGGCCGCTACTCCGCGGACCACCAGGTGCCCGGCACGATCTGGGGTAAGAGCCTGCACAGCCCCTACGCCCACGCCCGCATCCTCCACATCGATACTTCCGCCGCCAATGCCCTGTCCGGCGTCCACGCCGTGATCACCGCCACCGACATCGAGGCTGGCCCCTGGGGCCGCGCGATCAAGGACATCCCGGTGCTAGCCAAGGACCGCGTCCTGTTCATTGGCGAGCGCGTTGCAGCCGTCGCCGCCGACGATGAGGACATCGCCCAGCAGGCCCTCGACCTGATCGAGGTCGAATACGAAGAGCTGCCCGCCGTCTTCGACGTCCTCGAAGCGATGGAGCCAGGCGCTCCCATTCTTCACCCAGATTACCCATCCTACCCCGGCGCGCGGCCTCAAGAGACGCCCGGCAACGCCTACTCTTCCGCCGTCAACGAGCGCGGCGACATAGAGCAAGGCTTCGCCGAAGCCGACCTCATCGTCGAGAACACATACACAACTCCACGCCAGCACCAGGCCTACCTCGAAACTCAGAGCGTCCTCGTCAACATCGAGGGCGACGTAGTCCAGGTCTGGACCTGCAGCAAGGCCCCCTACGATACCCGCAACGCTCTCTCCGTCGCCATCGAAGTGTCAGACGAGAACGTGGTCTTCAACCACAGCTACATCGGCGGCGATTTCGGCGGCAAGGCAACCCCCGCCAACCTGCCCATCACCTACTTCTTGGCCAAGGTGACCGGACGCCCCGTACTCATGGTCCAGGAGTACATCGAGGAGTTCATGGCCGGCAACCCACGGCACTCCACCGTGATCAAGCTCCGCACCGGCGTCAAACGCGACGGCACGATCACCGCCCACCACGCTCAGGCCTTCGTCAACAGCGGGTCCTACGCCGGCTACAAACCTCTAGGAATCATCGGCGGCGCCGTCCGCTCTGCCTGTGGCGGCCCCTACAAGATGGAGAACGTCCGCCTGGAATCGAGCGAGGTCTACACCAACACCGTCCCCTGCGGACACATGCGCTCACCCGGCGAGCCACAGGGCGCCTTCGCCATCGAGTCGCACGTCGACGAGGTAGCGCGCGCGCTGGGCATGGACCCCTTCGAGTTCCGCCTCAAGAACGTCGTCATGGAGGGCGACCAGAACCCGATGGGCCAGGTGCACCACGAGCTGCGCGGCCGCGAAACTTTGCTCGCCGCCGCAGAGGCCGCCGGCTACCACAAGCAACGTCCGGCCAATGTCGGCATCGGCGTCGCGATGTGCGACCGGGCGCCCGTCGGCGGCGAGGGTAGCCTGCAGGTCACGCTCAACGCCGACGGCTCCATCGTTATCGGTACCGCGATTTTCGACCAGGGCACCGGCACCTACGCGACGCAGCACCAGGTCATCGCCGAGGAGCTGCAGGTCGACCCGTCGCGCATCCGCTTCGAGTACTGGCCGACCGGCCGCGTCAAGTTCGACGCCGGCGTCGGGGGCATGCGCGCCACCCGCGTCAACACCATCGTCGCCTACCAGGCGGCGCAGGACACGAAGCAGGCGCTGCTCGCGCTCGCGGCTGAGCACCTCGGCTGGCCGGAGGACAAGCTAGTCCTGCGCGGTGACGAAATCCGGCGCACCGACCAGGAAGAGGCGATTCGCTGGCCTGACCTCCTGGCGCAGGCTGGCGGCAGTCTCACCGGTCAGGGCCACGTCAACGAGCAGGGCCGCACCGAGGTCACCTGCTTCGCCGTCCAGATCGCAGAAGTAGAGGTTGACCCCGAAACCGGCGAGGTAAGGCTGCTCAACTTCACTACCGCCCACGACACCGGCCAGATCATCAACCCCATCGGCCACCAGGGTCAGATCAACGGCGGCCTCGTCCAGGGCATCGGTTACGCACTCATGGAGGAGCTGCGCCTGGAGGATGGGCGCGTCACAACGCTCTCGTTCGGCGACTACAAGATCCCGACCAGCCGTGACATCCCTCCGCTCAGGACCGTAATCCTCGACTCCGACAGCGGCGTCGGCCCTTATCACATCAAGGGCATCGGCGAGACGCCCAACACGCCCACTGCCGCCGCGATTGCCAATGCGGTGCAGGCGGCCTGCGGCGTGCGCATCCGCGACCTGCCGATCGTCTCAGAGAAGGTCTACCGGGCGCTCAAGGCCTAGCAGGACAACTCTCCTCCAGTACACGTCCACTTACCAACACGGGCAGTCTCGGCGCACATACGCCCGGATCATTCCTGCTGTCGACCCCTGTCGCCCAACAGGTTCGCCTGATGCTTGCCGATGATTAGACAAAGGACAAGGAGACGACGGACCGAATCTGAGCGAGTACGAACATACCCAAAGCGTACCCCCCGAAGTCACGGCAACAGTGCTGGCCGTCTGGCGCCGCGTGCTCACCGAAGGTGGCGGCCCGGAGCTGACCCTGCCAGAAGCAGCTGTATTGCTCGGCATTTCGGTGGAGAGCGTCCGCCGCCGAATCAGTGCCGGGCAGATCCGTGCCTATCACGACTCGCGCGGTCGCGTGCGCATCCTCGCCACCGTCACGCCCCCGACGGGCATCGCTGAGCCAGAGACGCAGGCAGAGCCAGCAGAAGCCGCCGCCAACTTCACAAAGCTCTGGGAGGAACTCAAGGCGACAAAGGCGGAGCTAGAGCAGAGCCACGCCGAGAAAGACGGCCTGCGCGAACGTCTCGGCCAGGCGTACAACCGCTCCGAGGACGTGCGCCAGGAACTTAACCTCAGCCGCAGCGAGGCTCAGGTCCTGCAGGACGAGCTCGACAACGCACGCCAGGCCCTGGAGCACACCCAAGGCGAGCTTGCTTCCATGTGGCGCGTCATGAGTTCCCGCACCGAGCGCCAGGAACACGCGCAGAGCTTCGGCCTCACCGACGGCAACGAGGCCTTCGATCTCAGTCGCGGCCGCGGCGACATGTCGGAGGAGCGCCTGCGCATCCAGGCCCAGATCTCGCGCGTCCGCGACCTTTCGCGGCGGCGGCGTTGGCCCTGGCCTCAGGCCGGCTGACAGGCACACGCATGAGACTCACCGACACGTCCATAGATCTGGGCAACCAGGACGAGCGCTGGGCCGCAGGGTCGCCGTGGTACCAGCGCGCCTACTTCGAAGAGCGCGTTGGCCAAGAGATCTACCGCTCCCGGCGTTACAAGACACAGACCACCGTGATCCTGGTCCGCATCCCCGCCGTCTCCCGGCGCGCGGCCCGCGCCCTCTACACCTTCGTCGCCACCCAGCTGCGCACCATCGATTGCGCCGGCCTCATGGGCACCGGCGATTACGCCATCTGCCTGCCGCACACGCCGAAGGACGGCGGCGAGATCGTCGCCAACCGCATCCGCACCTTCATGGACGAATACCAGCCCCTGGTCGGCGTTGCCAGCTACGGCGAAGACGGCTCCGCGTTCAACGACCTCTTCGACGCCGCCGAATCCTCCGCGTCGTAAGGCCGCCACAAATACGAAACGGGCCGTCCAAATGGACGGCCCGTTCACTTTGCTTTCGCCTCGGCAGGCTAGGCGCCGCCGCCGGAGGCCGGGACCTCCGTTGGGATCGCCTCCGGCACTGCCCACTGCTCACGCAGGGCCTTGGTGCCCTCCCACCAGTCCACGCTGCGCGGCAGGATCACCTCGCCGGAGCGCTGGCGGTACATCGTCGGGTCGTCCACGCCCGGCGGGATCTCACCTCGCTCCGCTACAGCCTTCGCCATCGCGATCCAGCGGCGCCGCGAGCGGATAAGCATCGCATCCGACGTCCCCAGGTGCTCCCGGGTCCGGTTGTAAATCGTACCCATGCTTTCGGTCACAGCCATATCCTGCTGGCGTATACCGGGGATGCCGGTGTAACTGGCCTTGGACTTCTGGACCTCGCGGTCGACCTTGTAGTCATTGGCCGCGTTCTGGTCGATGTTCCAGCGGTCGAACCAGCCGGTGCCCTGCGGCAGGAACACCGTGCCCATCGAAACCGTCATCGGCTCGGAAGTGCGGTTGAGAGGGAACCTCAGCTCGCGGCGTCGGGCGTTCTCACCAACGCTGACGAAGATCTCCCATTGCAGTGTGTGGTCATCGTCCATCGGCACGTAGGCGTTCATCTTGATCTCGGGGCCCAGAGCGCCGTTGGCCTGCATCGCGAAGAACGGGAAGAACACCATGCCGATACGCCAGTAAGTAGTGTCTTCTTCCGCCGGCCGGTAGCAGCCGTACGCCGTCCCGAACTCTGTGTCGCGGGCGGTGAAGCGGGCCTGATCGCGGTTCTTGAAGTGGTAGTAGCTGAGGCTGCCTGGCTCGCCCGGCTGGTCAAAACCCCAGTGCAGGAACGCGGCGTGGATCGTGTCCATCTCGCCCTCGATGCCCTGCATCCAGTTGCACGGCCGCTGCATGATGCGCACTTTCTCAGGGTCCGTGTTCAGGATGTTTGCCTCAATATCCGGCAG
>CAZNHI010000049.1:0-10350 GCA_964572535.1 uncultured Dehalococcoidia bacterium | reverse complement strand
CACCTGCGCTTCGACGAAGTGGCCGATGCGCACCTTGGCCATCACCGGGATCGACACTTCCTTCATGATGCTTTCGATCATGCTCGGGTCGGACATGCGCGCCACGCCGCCGTCTTTGCGGATGTCGGCCGGTACGCGCTCCAGCGCCATCACCGCGCAGGCCCCCGCCTCCTGCGCGATCGCCGCGTGCTCCGGCGTTACGACGTCCATGATCACGCCGCCCTTGAGCATCTGCGCCAGGCCCTTCTTGACGGTGAAAGTGCCGGTACCGTTCGTGCTGTTGCCGTTCATGGCGTACCCCCTCTTAGCTCGGAAGCAGAAAGGCGCCCCCGCGAGAGCGCCCCGTGTTCGCCTAATTGTAACAGTCGCCGTCACCCCCGCCTCAACTCACGGCCCGTTAACGCACTCCCCCATCGCCGGTGTCAGGCGGCGCGATCGGTGATTGCGTATTTTCGCCGCCTCCCGTGCTCGGGATCACGAAGCCTTCCGGCAGTGGGGGGTATCCCACTCTGACGAACGTCACAGTCGCATTCGGCCGATCCTCGGTCAACTCGACCTTGTAGGCCGGCCAGTAGCCTCTTGTTACGCCACTGGTGTTTTGCACCCACTGAGGTGCCACCACCTCGACGCTGGCCGGCGTCGGTGCCTTCATCTCTCGATCGGGGATAAGTACCGCGACGAAATAGCTTCCAAGCTCGAGGCCATCGAAGTGGGCGCGGTGTCGCTCGGTTTGCTTGGTGAATTCCTCCACCACTTCCAAGTACACGGGTTGCGGGAATTCTGCGGGCAGCACGACGATGCGAAACGAACCGCCCGAACGGTCCTCTCCGTCAACGATGACCTGTACAGAAATCGAGCCCGGCGCGCTCGCGGTCGCGGTCGACATAGACGTAATCGAAGTCAGAAGCACGGCAAGCACGAGTCGAAGTATCACGGAGTGGGTCATCAGCTCCTCTGCACCGATCTTGCAGGCGGACGAGGTGCGCGTCCACCAACGCGCTGGTCTACGGCTCTGCGTAGTCCTGGCGTCCGCTTTCGCGCAGCGTAACCTCCGCGATCACCGGCCGGTGGTCGCTACCTCCGTCCCACGGGCCGATGCGCGCGTCGATAGCCTCCCAGTCGTAGCTGCAGAACACGTAGTCGATGCGGATCAGCCATTTCGGCACGCTGATCCCCCAGGCGTCCGGACGCGAGCTTCCCGGCGTCACCGCCTTCGACGCCCCCGGGAACGTGTTGCCCAGCCCGGAGCCCGCCTTCTCCCATGCGTCGTACAGGTGCTCCGTCAGGACGGCGTAGGAGTCGTTGCGGTCCGTCGTGTTGAAGTCGCCCGCGATGATCAGGGGCTGACCCTGCGCCGTCGCGAAGTCCGCCAGCAGGTGAGCCTGACGCTCCCGAGCCTCGAAGTACGGCGCCCCCGAAGCGCTGTGCACCCGCACGAACAGCACCTTCTCGCCATCGAACTCCAGCTCCAGGACGGTAGGCGGGCTGATCCATCCCGTGTCATCAAGCTCGGGCGCTTCCACGAGCCTGAACGGCAGCCTGCTGATCACGCCACTGCCCGTGACGCCATCGTGCGGGTCCAGGGTCTGGTATGGATACTCCTCCCGCAGCTCCCGCGCGATCGCTCTCGCGACCTGCCCGTTCAACTCCGACAGCCCGATAATATCGGCGTCCGACTCCAGCAGCGCCTCGACGACGCCCTCCCCGTCCGTGTTGAAACCGAGCACGTTGTAGGTCATGACGGTGAGCACCGGGCCCTCTGGTTCTTCGTGTGGGTTCGGCCAAAACAGCCCGCCCCAGAACCACGCGAACACCACCACCGCCGCCAGCGAGCCGCCGGCCAGCACCAGGCTGCGGCGCCACAGCGCGATCGCCAGCGCCAGGGGCAACGGTAGGAACAGGTAGATACCCATCGCGTTGATCAAAAACAGCCACCAGGTGCTGTCGCCGATCAGGTGCTGCACCACCAGCCAGCACGCGAGGCCGGCCAGGTACCACGCCACCACGACCCAAGCAGCGGTTTCGATCTGGCGAAGCAGGCCCGGGGACAGCCACGAACGCATTAGCGCCATACGACGTTTACGCTACAACATCCCCCGCGGTTCGCCCCAACCGAGCCGTCTGCCCCCCTGCCAGCAGGGTTAGCGGTGCCCTGAGCCTGTCGAAGGACCCTGCGCGGCGAGCCCGAGGGCTGTCCCCGGCGGCGCCACCAAACTCAAAGCCCCCTCTCCTCGCAAGGAGAGGGGTTGGGGGTGAGGTAACCTGCCCGCCGCAGGGCGCCCGCAGCGATCCCTAAGCCGAAGGCGCCATGTCCAGCACGTTGAGCTGCAGCGCCCCGCCGTTCCCGCTCGGCCCGTAACGGTCCGACGACAGGCTGTAGACCAGGTCGACGTGCGAGCCCTCTGCCGGCGCCGCGCCCTCCCAGCCAAACGCGATCGCCGGCCAGACCACGCCGCCACTCTTCAGCTTCAGGCGCAAGTGGCGGTCGCCCTGGCCCACCGTCTTCGCCTCCACCACGCTGACGTCGCGGCTCAGCAGCCTGGCCTCCGGGTTGCCCTGCCCGTGCGGCTCCAGCTTGCCCAGCCAGCGGATCTCCTGGCTGCGCAGCTCGTTCAGCGGCCACTCCGCGTCTATGTCCAGCACCGGTGTGAGGTCGCAGCCCTGCAGAGCCTTCGCGGCGTGCTCCACCAGGCGCTCCTCCAGCTCAGCCAGGCGCGCGCTCAGAATCGTGAAGCCCCCGGCCTGCTTGTGGCCCCCAAAGCGCTCGAACAGGTCGCCGCAGGCCCGTAGGCCGCCCGTAATGTCGTACTCCATGATCGAACGGCAGCTGCCCCGACTCTCGCTCTCCCCCTGCTGGTAGACCGCCGCCGGGCGTCCCAACGACTCCACGAGCCGTGACGCCACCAGGCCGATGATTCCCTGATGGAAGTCGCGATGCCCCACCAGCGTTAGCGGCGCGTCCGCCTTCGAACTCGCCAGCTCCCGCGCCAGCTCCTGCGCCTCCAGCGTCATGCGCTGCCGCTCCCGGTTCAGCGTATCGATGCTCGAAGCCAGCTCCAGCGCCACATCGTCGTCGTGAGTTAGCAGCAGGTCCAGCGCCAGCTTCGCGTCCGCGAGACGCCCGGCGGCGTTGATCCTCGGCGCCAGGTTGAACGCGATCGCTTCCGCGCTCACCGTCTTCGCCCTGAGGTTCGACACCTCGATCAGCGCCCGCAGGCCCGGACGCTGCGTCTTCGCAATCGCCGCCAGGCCGCGGCGCACCAGCTCTCGATTCTCCCCCAGCAGCGGCACCATGTCCGCCACCGTGCCCAACGCCGCCAGCTCCGCGTAGCGCTCCTCCGGAAACTCCCGCCCCTCCGATTCGTACAGTGCTCCCGCCAGCCGGAACGCCAGCCCGGCGGTACAGAAGTCACCGTAACTCTCGGTGCCCCCCAGCTTCGGGTTGAACAGGGCGCTCGTCTCAGGCAGCAAGGCCGGCGGGATGTGATGGTCGACGACTACCACTTCCATGCCCAGCCCGCGCGCGTGCTTGACCTCCGGGTTTGCCGTCGTACCGCAGTCGCAGGTCACCAGCACCTCGACGCCCCGGTCAGCCAGCGAGTCGATGGCGCGCATATTGAGGCCGTAGCCTTCGCGCTCGCGATGTGGGATGTACGGCAACGCCTCGCCGCCGAGGTCACGCAGCGTCTCTGTCAGGATGGCCGTGGAGGTTATTCCGTCGACGTCGAAGTCGCCGAAGACGCTGATCAGCCGCTTTGATCTGACGGCCTCGCGCAGCAGCCTGAGCGCGTCTGCGAAGCCTGGCATCAGGAAGGGGTCGCCGAACTCGGTTTCGCGTCCGCCGAGGAAGCGCTGCACGTCCGTGTTCGAGCCGACGCCGCGGTTCTCCAGGACGAGCGCTACGAGCTTCGGCAGCCCGCTATGCTGCAGACTGCCTCGCAACGGCGTCTGACGCAGGCGCCAGCGTTTGCGCTGGCCGGCGAGGGATCGTAGCGGGCTCGATACCGTCGCAGCTTCCAATTCGAACGCATATTCGACTAAGCTGCTGCCCCTGTCAATAGACCCCGCGAGCCGTTAGGGGCAGAGCCCCAAAGGACCTTGGGCAAAGCCCAAAGCAGAACTCCCATGCGGCCCTTTGGCGGGGGCATGGCGGTACCACCATCTTTCAATGCAAGTGGTTTGGGGGCAGAGCCCCCAAGGCCTGGGGCAAAGCCCACGGCAAAAACTCACATACGCCCCTTTAGCGGGGGCTTGGGGGCAGGGCCCCCATCTTCAATACACCCTTTAGCTGACCACGCGGACGTCGCCAGCCCGGCTGCGGCTGGGGTTGCGCGGGTCAGGCTGAATGGTGAACTCAACCTCCTGACCCTCTTTCAGGTCATCGAACCCGCCCGCGGCCAACGCCGTGGTGTGGAAAAAGACTTCTTCGTTCGAGTCGCTGGACTGGATGAACCCGAATCCGCGGTCACGGACGATGCGTGTAATCTTTCCGGTTGCCAATGGTGGATACCTCGTTCTCTGACGGACAATCAGAGCCTATTAGCCCCGAAGGGCAAACTCAGAGTACCGGCCTAGAGCGTAGGGAGAGCTGTCTGAAGAGAGCGTACTGCCTGCGAGTCGTAGGGGTGGGACTCCTTTGAAGACGCTGCCAGTATACACAAATGCGCAGCCCGCCTGTCAGGCAAGGCTCTGCCCGCCGTGCGTGGGCCTCCGCGGCAAGCGCTCACCCGGTATCACCAGCTCCGCCGGCAGGGCGTAGATCACGTGGCCGCACGTGAAACAGGTGCTATCGCCGCTGGACCCGTCCGGCAACATCCTGCCCCGGCAACGCGGACACGGCGACGGTCTTTCCTCCACTGTCATCGTCCCCTCCATAGTCATGGTTCCCCTCCATACCCGGGGTCGCCACGCAGCAAACCACGGTTCTCCAGACTTCGAAAATCGCTACGGTGCTGACCAGTCCCCGCTCTTGCCGCCCGTCTTGCTGACCAGCCTCACCCCTTCGACCTGCATGCCCCGGTCCACCGCCTTGCACATGTCGTAGACCGTCAGCGCCGCGACAGAGACCGCCGTCAGCGCCTCCATCTCCACACCAGTCTTGCCGGTCGTGCGCACCGTCCCCCTGATCTCGATAGCGCTACCTGCCTCGTCCGGGGTCAGCTCAACCTCTATTCCCGTAAGCAGCAGCGGGTGACACATCGGGATTAGCTCGGAAGTCTTCTTCGCTGCCATCGTACCCGCCACCTGCGCCGTCGTCAGCACGTTGCCCTTCGCGATCTCGCCCCGTTGCAATAAACGCAACGTCTCAGGCTTCATCACGACCCGCCCCCTGGCGACGGCCACGCGCGACGTCTCGTCCTTCGCCGTGACGTCCACCATACGCGCCCGCCCCGCGTCGTCGATGTGTGAGAGCCTCGCTTCGCCTGTCATAACCAAGACAAGCTTACACCGAGCATGATCGCGCTCAACGCGGCCCTCTAACGGGACTCATGAATATCCCCTGTCTACCAAAGCTCCCTGCGCCCCTTCAGCGGGGCCTGGGGGCAGAGCCCCCATCTTTCAACACCGTGCACAGCCCTCCCTGCGCCCCTTTAGCGGGGGTTTGGGGGCAGAGCCCCCATCTTTCAACACCGGCGCCCCCAATCTTCAACGCAAGTCTATGCGCACCAGCCCCTTGTTGCCGTCCACCGTCACCGTCATGCCGTCCTTGATCGCCGTCGTCCCTATGCGCGTGCCCACCACGGCCGGCAGCCGGAACTCGCGCGCCACGATCGCGCAGTGGCTCAAGATGCCCCCCGAATCGGCTACCACCGCCTTGACCGTCGCGAACAGCGGAACCCACGTCGGCACTGTCATCTCGCAGATCATGATGTCGCCGTGCTGCAGCTTGCTCGCCTCAGCCAGGCTGCGCACCACCTTCGCAATGCCCTGTACCGTCCCGGGCGAGGCCGCAACGCCCGTGATCACGTCCGGGTCGCTGCTCGGTTCCACGGGCAGCAAGCCCAGCATCTTGTCCACCATCGCGATGAAGAACGGGTCGTCGTTATGCGGTGTCGAGTGTCCGAGGTGGAACGGCGGCACAACCTGCGCCCACTTCTCCATCTCAGCGCGACGCTCTGCGACCGTCATCTGCATGTCGCCGCCCCTATTCGCTACCTCGCGCAGCTCCTCCTTGAGCAGGAAGAACACGTCGTCCGGCTGCGAGAGGACACCTCTCTCGGCCAGTCTCTGGCCAAGCTCGAGGCAAAAGCGCCGGAAGGCTGCTATGCCCATCTGGTCGATCCAGAAGCTGTGGTCCTCGGTGACGCGCAGATTGTACTTGGCCGCCTCCATCAGCTCGCCGAAGCGCCGCAGCTTCGCGGCGTCGCCGGCCAGCTTCGCCTGCGCCTTCGCGACCAGCTCCTCGCGGCGTTTGGTCGAACGCCCCAGAGTCAGCTCCGGGTTGCTGTCCTCGCTGAGGCCCAGGTAGCCCTGAATCGTGTTCAACGGGATCGCAGGATCTTCGCGCCAAGTGGGGTCGCCGATCTCGTAGATACCGTCGCTGCGCCAGCCGTAGTCGTCCAGGAACCGACGCAACTCGCTGAGAAAGGCGCGGCCCTCGCGGAGGTTCTCCAGCGCCGCCAGGATGCTTTTCGGGCTGCCGCCCTCGAACACGCTCGCGAGCATCGGGCTCGCCTTGACGCTGCGGCTCAAGCGCCACAGCCCCTTGCTCGTCTCCACGGACTTCGTCTCGTAGCCCTGCATCAGCTGCCAGGCTTCGTTCTTATCCTCCGGCTGCACCTCCGCGTTGTAGAACTCGGCCAGCGCCGTCGCCGGCACCAGGCTGAGATTGATCCAGCCGTGGATCGTCCAGTAGTAAACCAGGTTCGCCAGCTGCGTCTCCAACTCCTGCGCCAGCTGCCTGTCCGTCATCGAGCGGTAGTCGTCCGTGCGCGCCCTCTGCAGGATCGGCTGCAACGCAGGCTCCCACTCGTTAACCCAGCGCTCGCCGGTACGAGCCGCCAGCCGGTCCAGCTCCTCCACGTAGCGCGCGATGTCAGCCTCACCTGTATGCGCAAAGCCCTCCTCCGGCGCGAAGGTCGCGTAGAAGTAGTAGTTAACGGTGCGGCACTTCAGCGCCAGCGGCGAGCCAAACTCGTGCTGCGCGATTGTGAAGCCCTCGCCCATCGCCATGACCACCGTGCTGCCCGCCAGCGGCGTCAACGGCCGCGGCGCATGGATCTTGTCCCAGTCCCACGCGCCCTCAATCTCCTCCGGCCCCGGAAACCCCTCGTACTTCGAAGTCATGGCATCAGCCCTCCCTGCGCCCCTTCAGCGGGGGCTTGGGGGCAGAACCCCCATCTTTCAACACCGTGCTCAGCCCTCCCTGCGCCCCTTCAGTGGGGGCCTGGGGGCAGAGCCCCCTCTTTCAACACCGGCGCAATTGTAGGCGCAGGAAGTCATCCTGTAGCATGGCGACGGCTTCAAGTCCTTGTTCCCTCTGTTTCCTTTGTTCCGGGGCAGGGAGGAAGGGAGGGGCAGCCTGAAACGCATCGTCATCTGCTGCGACGGCACCTGGAACAAGCCCGCCAAGAGCCGCCAGACCAACGTCCGCAAGCTTTACCAGGCTGTGCTCAACTTTGCCGCCGATGGCACGCGTCAGATTCCTTGGTACGACGAGGGCGTCGGCACCGAGGGCTCCTTCCTCAACAAGCTGCGCGGCGGCCTCTTCGGCTCCGGGCTGGGCAAGAACGTCCAGGACGCTTACTCGGAGATCGTGCGCAACTACCAGCCCGGCGACCACCTCTACCTCTTCGGCTTCAGCCGCGGCGCTTACACCGCGCGCAGCACCCTGGGCCTGGTGCGCAAGTGCGGCGTCTTGCGCCCGGAGCTCATCGGTCAGGTGCAAGAAGCCTGGGAGTACTACAAGAACGCCCTCCACCCGCGCTCCGACGACGCGAAGACGTTTCGCCGCAACCACTCAGTGCTCGTCCAGGAGCCGGACCAGGATGAGGACGACTACGTCCCGCGAGCGAAGCTGATCGGCGTCTGGGACACCGTCGGCTCACTCGGTATCCCGGTGGGGCGATTCCAGGAGAAGTTCCAGTTTCACGACGTGGCGCTCACCAGCTGGGTTGAAAACGGCTTTCACGCCCTCGCCATCGACGAGCGGCGCCAGGACTACGCCCCCACGCTCTGGGAGCAGAACCCCGACCCCAAGGTCAAGCAGCGCATGGAGCAGCGCTGGTTCGCCGGCGTGCACGGCGATGTCGGCGGCGGCGCCGGCGGCGAGGACGACGATGCTCAGTCGGATCGCTGCCTGCGCTGGATCATCGACGCCGCGCGCGGCTGCGGCCTCGAGTTCGACGAGGCGCTGCTGCAACGCACTGTCTCGCTGTGGGACGACGGCAAGCTGCACCTCGGTCCCGGGCTACTGTTCCGGCTCGTAAACCTGGTGCGCGGCACCATTCTGCGTGACATCGGCAAGGGCGTACCTGCCAACAAGTCAGCCTACGGTGGTACCGCATCCTCCTACGAGCAGGTAGACCCCGCCGCCCTCAAGCGCCAGGACGCCGGCAGCTACCACGCCCCCAACCTCGACGCCTACTGGGCCGCCAACCCGGCCGCCAAAGCACAAGCCCGCGCCCAGCTCTAAGGCCTTCGCAGCCCCACTATCCAGGCCCACCACAGAGGGAAAAGCCGGAACCTCGTGCTTACCCGCGCGAAATCTTCCCTACTTCCACTCATTCCCTCTATTCCCTACAGCCCGTTCGCGTCCACGACCTCCCGGGCCACCAGCACCCGCCCGTTGTGGCGCATCGGGTCCCTGCAGATGAACGCCACTGCCTTCGCCGTCGTCTCCATCGGCTCCGCCATCGACATGTCGATGCCCGGGATCGCGCGCCGCGACAGCCGCTCCGTCAGCGTGAAGCCCGGCCATACCGAGACCACCGCCACGTTCTTCTCGCCCAGCTCCTCCGCGATGCCCGTGCTCAGCCGGTCCAGCGCCGCCTTGCTGATCCCGTACTCCGGCCCGCGCTGAAATCGAGGCCGGTTCGGCGGCGCCTCGTCCGGCGGCGGTGGATTGCGTGCGGCCCCTGATGAAATGTTGATGATTACCCCGCCGCCGTGCGCGATCATCTGGGGCGCCACCAGCTGCGTCAGCACGAACGGCGCCCGCACATTGGCCGCGAACGACTTCTCCAGTCCCGCAACGTCAGCTTCCAGGATCGGCGCTCCGGCCATATGCGCCGCGTTGTTGACCAGGATGTCGATGCGGCCAAACTCGCGCAGCGCCTCGTCGACGGCGTTGCGCATCTCGGCGTCTTCGAACACGTCCATCTTCACCGCCAGCGCGCGGCGTCCCAGCGCCCTGATCTCGTCCGCCGTTTGGCCGATCGAGCCCGGAGAGTCCTCCGTCGACTCCAGACTGCGCGCGCAGACCACGATGTCGGCGCCGTCGCGAGCCAGCTGCAGCGCCGTCGCCTTGCCGATGCCGCGCGAGCTGCCGGTGATCAGCGCTACCTTGCCTTCCAGGGGTAGGGGCACGTGGTTCTCCATTCCAGGTTTTCTCAGTTCGCAGAAATCTGGCTCGCTCCGCCCCTTTAGCGGGGGCTTGGGGGCAGAGCCCCCATCTTCGATGCCAATTCGGGATCTTGGGTATTATTCCACACGGTATGTCTGAGTCAGAGGCGGTCAGCATCTACGAGCTCGTCGGCGGGCACGAGGTCTTCGTGCGCCTGGTCGATGCCTTCTACGCCGCCGTCGAGCAGGACGCGCTCCTGCGTCCCCTCTACCCGGCGTCCCTGGACGAACCCAGGGAGCACCTGGCGCTCTTCCTCACCCAGTTCTTCGGCGGCCCGGACGTCTACTCGCAGCGACGCGGCCACCCGCGACTGCGCGCCCGCCACCTGCCCTTTCGCATCGGCCGCGCCGAACGCGACGCCTGGGTGAAGCACATGCTCGCCGCACTCGACAAATCCGGCATCCAGGAGCCCGCCAACACCCAAATGCGCGATTACTTCCAGGAAGCCGCAACCTTCCTGATCAACCAGCTGGAGTAGCCCCTACTTGGTCCCCTCGCCCCTCTGGGGAGAGGGTTAGGGAGAGGGGTGACCCCACGCCCTTGCCCATACTCAATCCGCTTATCCGCTACTAATCCGCTGACGACTCCCGTGGCGGGTTGTCGATGCGCTTCATCATCTCTCGGAACGCCGGCAGCTCCTGCGCCCCCACCATCCCCATGCGCTCGTTGAACACAAACGTCGGTATCGCCGTCACGCCGATAGCGCGCGACCAGGCGATGCCTTCGTCCGTCTGCGCCTCGTAACGACGCTCGTCCAGCGCCGTCCGCAGCGCAGGCCCGTCCAT
>CAZNHI010000048.1:0-10351 GCA_964572535.1 uncultured Dehalococcoidia bacterium | reverse complement strand
CAGCCCTCAGCCACCACCACCCTCACCGAAGCCTCATAATCCCGCACCCGCCCTAACCCCGTAGCCGAGGCTTCCAGCCTCGGCGTCATCCGCTCACCAACCCAAACTCCCCATGCGCCCCTTCAGCAGGGGTCTGGGGTCTTCCCCAGCTTTCAACACAAAAGGGGTCTGGGGTCTCCTCCAGCTTTCAACACAAAAGGGGCTTGGGGGCGGAACCCCATCTTTCAACGCTAGCAGAGGTAACCCCACGTCCCCTGTCGTTGCGAGCCATCGCCGCAGCGAGGCGAAGCAACCTCGGTCTCACGCCCGGTTGCACACTCCACACGCAACCAACTCCACCAGCCTCTCGGTCGTAGCCCCCTTCTCCCCGCAGGGAGAGGGGGGTTGGGGGTGAGGTTAGCCCCTTGCGCCCCTTCAGCGGGGTTTGGGGCAGAGCCCCATCTTTCAACACCAGGGCTTGGCGCCAGGCGCCCCATCATTCAACCTCAAGCGCTAAACTACGCCAGTGAGCCGTTCGCCCAGACTCGAAATCGAATACTGCACCCAGTGCCGCTGGCTCATGCGCGCCGGCTGGACCGCCCAGGAGCTGCTCACCACCTTCGTCGACGAGCTCAAAGAGGTCGCGTTGGTCCCCGGCAAGGGCGGCATCTTCGAAGTGCGCCTCGACGGCGAGACGATCTGGTCGCGCAAAGAAGAGCATCGATTCCCGGAGATGGCGGAGCTTAAGCAGCGTCTGCGCGACCGCATCGCCCCGGAACGGGACCTCGGCCACTCTGACCAGCACGAGTGACTATGGCGTTTGCGTAGTCTGATTCTCTGCGTCTAACGGTGGCTCAAACGCGATTCTGTAGAGAATCCAGGGCTCAATGCCACCCCGCTCATGGACGGCTCGGAATACCTCAGTCATCTCGAACTCGGCATCGAGCCCCTGGTAGTAGCGGCCGAAGTAATCCCAGATACCGCCGATATTCCGCATATCGGTGTCCATGTGGCTGTAAAGGTAGTAGACCTGATCGCCTTGACCAAGCTTTGCCTGCACCGCCGCGACAGTAGCGGCGACGCCTTCATCCCGGTTCAAGTACGCAACGGATTGGTCGAAGAGATCAACGTACTGGAGCGGAAAATCCTCCTGGACAAAGGCCCGGGAAACACTTGTGACTACTAGCGTACCGGCTGGTAACTGCTCAAGGATTGGCCGGAACTCTCCGGCCAGGCCAGCGTCCGACTCAGCAGCCATCCTCTTCCAGTCGCTCGCAATAATGCCTGCGGCGAAAACAAACAGTGAGGCCAGGACAGCAAGCGATACCACCGCCCAGGCACGGACGGGCTTCCAGAGAACGCCTGCGCGCTGACCTTCGCGATCAGCCATCAACCCTGAGAACCCGACTGAGCAAAAGAAGAAAAGCGCAAGCATCGACGGCAACATGTATCGACCCGACACGAAGAGAAACGGTGAGTGCACCACCGGCCAGATGATCAGCAATGAACCAAGCGCGAGTGTCAGAGGCCGATTGTCCTTCCACAGCCGCAAGACCCCCAACGCCGCCAGAGGCACAAGGAACGGCGCCCCAATCCACGGAACCAGGTAACCCCAATACCACGTCAAGTTGTCCAGACAATCGTCGAAGGCAACCAGGCCGCCGTAAGCGCCGCCGTACCAGTTGCCCAGGAGCATGGAGCCGAGACTCGGTAGGGCGAAGGCAGCCCCTGCGGCCACTGTACCCTTCGATATGGAGGCCTTGAGGACGTCGAGCGGCGTCCATCGAGGTACAAGGATGGCAATCCAGTAGACAGCCAACGAAGGTACAACGAACGCGTTTGTAGGTCTGATATTGAACAGCAGCGAGAGCATGAGGCCGTACATTACGAAAGCCACCACCGAGCGGCCTTTCAACGTGGGGAGCATCAGGAACGCCACGGCAATCAGCAGAGTTGCGGCGCTATCAACGTATCCGCTCCGAGCTGGTAGGATGAACGCCGGCGTAATCGCACAGGCTGACGCCAGCAAAGTCGCCGCCAGACGATCGCCCGTGGTGCGGATTACCAGGGCATATGCAACGGGGACCAGCGCAATGCTCAGGGCGATCGCAACCGCCTGCATTGTGCCGATGGACGAGCCGAAAATGGCGACGGCGGGCAGGATGATCACGCTGCCGCCGGGCGGGTAGATGAGCGAATCAGGCAGGTGACCCTGGAGCATCTCCTCCGCTTCAATCAGCCGGTCGTATTGATCTGGGACCCACCCGAACGGCTCGAGGCCGAAAATCCTGAAGAAACCGGCGATCAAGACAAGGCTGCTCACACACATTAGCGAGCCGAGCGTGGGACTGATTCGTAATCCAGTCCGGGCGAGACTAAGGCTGGTCGTGGTCATATGCCTTCTTATCGGCGCAGAGATCAAATCCAAATTCGCCGCGGTTTGCGACTGGCCCGCGAGGAGCCTCAATCGGTATCTGACTTAGCTTCGCTGGTTTCGGCGCTCTCGTGAGGCCGCTGAGGGTTGAGGCTCCCTTGCGCGGCTGCCTCCCTTGATCTATCGCCGGGGGTTTCCGCGCCCCAACTACTTTGCCGGATCCCTCCACAACGTCGATCAAGCACTGCTCGCTGAGGTAGACCAACGATAGGCCCATCAGGCTACCGTAGGCCCAACCGCGTACTTCGAGGACTGCCCGAACTGCGCAAGCACCAGCGCCACGATCACCACGTTCGGCACGACAATGTAAGACAAAACGTCATGCCAAGGATGATCTCCTCTAACCTCATCTTGCTGAGGTCGTCGAAGCGCTTTTGCGGCCAGGCTGTTCGGCGTCACTTCGCCTTCATCCCGGGCGCCAGCGCCCGCCGTCACTGCCTGACGCGGCGATAACGCCACGCTAGCAGCCTCCTCGCGCAGGACCATGTCCCTCGCGCCTGCAGCCGCGATCGGCTCTCACGTAAGCACTCTGCACAATAGATATATCGTCAGATACGGGCCGTTTCTTTGCCGGAGGCGCCGCGAGGCTCCAGTACCCCTTCATCGATCCGCGGCCCTTCTCAGTAGTGTGGCGGTGGAGCCGCTGAGTGTAGGTGCCGGACGCGGCTGGGCGCGAGCACAGCTCGGTTGAGCCAGTTAGAAGCGCAACGGATCGGTCCGATTCGCAGCAGGTCTGGGGTTCGCCCCAAGCTTCAGTACAACTACTCAGGCCGCCTTACGGACCTCCACGGAATCTCCGACCTCCAGGTCGAAGCCTTCCAGCACGCCGGGCGCCATCTCGATGGTTTCGTGAGAGCCCCAGGAGACGGCCATGCGCCATGCGGGCATGCTGCGGATGATCTTCTTGACCGTGCCCTTCTTGTCCAGGAAAAGCACATCGATGGGGAAGCGCATAAAGAAGGTGTGAATCGACCAGCAGGGCTTGATGATCAGCGCCTCGTCTTCGTCCAGACGTGCCTCGCCCAGCAGCCCCACGGTGCGAGTCTTGAAGTTGTCGGCGAGTCTGCCGCGACTTGCGAGCACCTCGCCACTACGGCAATTGACGACTTCGTGGTACATAGCCCACCTCCCCCATACTGATCTTCGACAGCGCAGCGAAAAGCGTGACACCTCTACCAGATCGAAGACGAATTAGAAGAGCGGACTGCCTGTGCTTCAGATGACACCCGCAAGCACCGGCGTCGCTTCAGACGCGCCCGCGAAAGCCGGCGGTCGCATGCGGGAGGCGATTAGGAAGAGCAGCAGCCCCACGCCGAAGGCGCTCATGAACATAACCAGCGCCGCATCGTAAGAGCCGGTGCGGTCATAGATGGCGCCGGCCAGCGCCGGGCTGACGATCTGCCCGAGCGTCTCGACGACCAGGCAGGCGCCCAGAATCGAGCCGAAATAGCGCATACCGAAAGCCTTGATCAGCACCAGAGACTCGATCATCGGGCCCGCGCTGGCGCCCACCACCCAGAGGCCGAGGAACAGCGCAATCGCCGGCGGGGCGGTGCTCAACAGCAGCGTAGCCATCGCGGCCATGAGCAGGGCGAGCAGAAAGACCACGGCCACCTCGAAGCGCTGGATGCGGTCGGCGATCAGCCCCATGCCGATGCGCACCACGACGCTGGCGCCGGCGCTGAGCGAGACGATCAGCGCTGCGCCGGCCCGCGAGATGCCTTTCGATTCGTAGAACGGGATCTGGTGCACGAGCCAGCCGATCATCCCGAAGAACAGGAACATGAAGCCGACGGCCAGGATCCAGAACAACGGCGAGCGCATCGCTTCACGCAGGCTGAGACTATGGTCCTCCGGGGCCCCTGACGACTGCTCCTTGCTTCCCGAAGCGTGCAGCTCCTCGCCGTCGACCTGTTCGCCGACGTCGGACGGTCGATTGCGGATGATCAGGAGGCCCACGGGCAAGAAGTAGCCCGCGATCAGTGCGCCCGACATGAGATAGGACCCGCGCCACCCAAACTCCTCTATGGCCAGGGCTAGGATGGGCAGCACGGCAAAGCCACCCAGCGAGAAGCCGCTGCCCAGGATGCTCAGCGCCACGCCACGCCGGCGCTGGAACCAGGTTGAGATCAATGCCTGGAAGGGGATGAAGAACATCAGCTGCCGGCAGACGGCGTGGATGGCGTAGAACAGGTAGAACTGCCACAGCGTCTGCGTTGAAGCCAGCAGCAGATAAGACAGCGCCGTCAGCAGGCCGCCAACGATGATCGCGGAGCGCGCGCCGCGGGCGTCTATCCAGGCGCCAATCAGGGGCCCGGCGAGGCCGCTGGACAGCACGGAGGCAGAGAAGCCCAGCGAGACCTCTGTGCGACTCCAGCCAAACTCCTCTTCCAGCGGCGACACGTAGAGCCCGAAGGCGAGCATCGACAGGCCGCTCGCGAAGGCCATGGCGGCGATCGACGCGCCGAGGACCTTCCAGCCGTAGTAGACGTGCACCCGCCCCGTCAGCACGCCCGCGATCGCGCCCAGCCTGCTCAATCAGCGGTTCCCATGCCCTGATTCTAAGGGCAGCCCGGACATGAAGAAGCGCCGTCTCCGCGACGGCGCTTGCGCTGCTTCTAATGGCGACCCGGAGGGGATGCCGACTCGCCGCGATCCAGCCCTGTTTCTGAATCCAGAATCAGGGGTTATGGCGCGATTCCGGTGCTGCTGCACTGACGCGCTACCAGACCTCCCACGTTATGAGCTTCCACATGACCCCTGGCATACCGGCGACCTTGCCCTGCCCGTCGTCATCCTCCGCGAGCATGCGGAAGTCAACCTCCCGATCAATCACCGTGTCACCAGACTCCCACTTCAGGGCGACCAGAACCTGAGCAACGGCTGGAGCTTCATCGTGGACGCGCAGGATAGAGAACCCGACCAGCGTCTTGTTGGAGTAGGTCTCCCGTACTCGCTGAGGCATATGTTTGATGAACTTCGTGTGGAGCGCCGAGACGCTGGCCGCCATGTGGCCGTAATTCCGTTGCTTCCAGAGTTCGAAGAACTCTACCAGCGCCTTCTCCGGCGTGCCATCCGTATAGTCGGGAGACACGCCGCTGGCAGGTACGTTAACGCCTACTTCGATCTGGCGCGGCTTCCATGCCGCCGTCCAACGCTTGAGTTCAGCGGTCTCGTTGAGCGTCTTCATCAAGTCCCTAAAGCTCGGTTGCTCGCGAGTCTTCGGCTCTCGTGGATGCTCAAGCCGGAGTGCGAAGTCACGGACAGCGAACAGCAGCGCCCACGTCTTGGCCGCAACCTCCCGTGTGTCGTACACGGTGTCCATACCGTGGAGGATTCCGTTTCTGTACGGCACCCTGATCGGCTCCGTCGTCGTCTTGTTCCTCGTGGCGCTGAGCACACTGATCAGACGCTCCAGGCCGCGCTTGTGGGCCGTCATCGAATCAATGACAGTCAGCGTGGCGTCCTTCGCGAACAGACCGCGCTTGTTCGTGCTCAATTCGTTGATCAGCCCGTCAGCTTGGGCCAGCACCACGGGGATGCTCGCGTGATAGCGCCCTTCCTTGAAGTCGCCGAGCGCCTGCTCCGCAAGACGCATACGAGGCCTGAACGCTAGGACGGCGGTCATTCGGCGAAGTTGGCTCTCCACGTGGTCATCCGTGTAATGTGCGATCAGCAGGTCATTGACTTCGTCGTGCCTTCCAGCCTCTCCAAGCTCCACGGCCTGGACGGCCAGGTCGAAGTTCAGCGAGTCATAGATGACCCATCCATACGGTGCCTCTACGAAGAGATCGTTGAACCTATCTGGGATGGTGACCAGTTGCTCGGCCTTCTTGAAATCGAAGTCCCGCATTGTCTGGTTGAAGTCATCCAGATTGATCCCAACGCGCTTCAGCAGACCTCCAGCGAATCGCGAAATCCCTGCAACAGCACGCAATCCTGAGAGGTCACGTTCCATCTCTTTGATGCTTGGTATGTCTCGAATTCGATCAGGCTGATCGGTCATTCGTCTCCTCCCCACTCGATGGTATCAGGAGGAAATCTTCTTATCGGTTTCATAACCTACGGATAAGAACACATGAGCGATTACGAACTCCGCGACCTAATTCGGGATTCCCACGTCTCGCTGAGCGAGCTTGGAGGCTTCCTCGGCATCAGCCAGCCAGGTCTCACCTACGCGTTTCAGCGCGGCCTTTCGGCGGGGTCATTTGTCTACCTCCTAAAGGGGAGTATCGGTAAGACGTTAAGGAATGCCCATCGAATGGACGAAGATCGTTTAGGAGGCTACTGCCATGCGAGGACTGATCGTCGGATTGACTTTGGCGCTCGCCGCCGTTCTAACCGCGTGTAGCGGCGGAGGAGCCAAAGGGCCAACGGAGGCATCACTTCGCGCCCAGGTCGCCGAGATGAATGAGGCATTCAAGGACAAGGACTTCACCAAGCTCTACAGCTACATGTCTCCGACTTACCGCGAAGCCTGCGCGCTGAGCGACTTTCTCGGCACGATGCTGCTGATCCAGGCCTTCGGAGGTGAAAGCTACTTCAAGGCCGATATGGAGATAAGCGACCTGAAGATCACTGGCACTGAAGCCACCTATACCGTTACGACCATCCTGGATGGCGCGGTCCTGAACAAGGGCGACGTGAAGGTTACGTACGTCAAAGGGAAATGGGTTGACCTGGCAGACGACACGGATACGTCTCAGTGCAAAGGTGCATGAGACCCCTGCTATTTGCCTTAAAACCCGCAGCTAAGAGAAAGGTGCCCGAAAGTGTGTTGTTGCGAAGTCTGCCGGAAGTGGGTGCGATTAGGAGTCAAACGGGACAAGCGAGCCAAGAAGCTCAGTGGGGTCATCAAGCGCAGCAAGGTCAATGATCTCCAGGCTGCGATCCAGGCTTATCTGGAGGCCAATCGAGAGGTTGGAGACTTCGAACTGGCGCACTACTCGACTCTCGCCGAACACCAATTCATTGGTGTCTCGGTCACTGAACAGAACATCGTGGTAAGGGAGCCCCCGCTGGCAGGAACCAACTTCAACCACGATTGGGCAAAGTCCGAAATCACCTGGCAAGGCCAACCGCTCTATATTCGGCAGTGCCGGAATTGCAGCATCACGTACTTCAAGGTCGGCGGTGATCCAGACTCCAACGATGGTTGGGTGAAGTCCTTGCCTTGAGCTAGGCCGCCAGACGGCCCCTAAACCTACGACGCGCTCGTGCTGAAGAATCTCGGCCACCGTGATCGGGATGATCTCAACGTTTTCTTCGTTGGCGGCTCGCTTGATCTCGCGAATAGAACCATCTGTGAAACTGAAGGCGATGAAGTAACCTCGGGAGCGGCACTGTTCACCAAGGACTCCTCAAGGACATGCTGCGTAATGCCCTCTACGCCGGTCACGTGAACCTCCAAGGGCGAAATTACTGGTCCTGGCAAGCACGCTGCGATTGTCGATCAGACCGTATTCGACCGCTGCCAAACCGTCATGCGGGAGCACCCGCGTCGCCCGAAGTCGCCTAACCCCAAGCATGGCCGTTTCTACCCTTTGTCGGGCATCCTGCGTTCGACGCGCAGATGGCGAAGATGGCGGAGATGGCGGAGCAGGCCGCATCGAAGCCTCCGCCTGATCCGATCTTCCACATGCTGCGCGAAGAGCTTCTCTCGACCTTCGAGCAGGACTCGCGTGGGGTGAAACGCACCGCGATCAGTCTGAGCGTGGCCTGGAAACGCTCAGGCGTCTCTTTGAGGCTGTGTACATCGATCTCCGCAACGAAGGCCGCAAGCGCGTCACGCCGTCCCTGATTGTTGGCGTGACACCAAAGCCTGAGTTCCGGTCCTACTTTGCCGGAGGGATCGCGGTGGTCTGGCATGAGTTGGAGATGGTGTTCGCGCCAGCAAGCGACGAGCCCGGTTACCTCGCGCCACGTCCTGAAATCAAGAAAGAAAACGCCGCCCGTAGGAGGACGGCGCTTGCGCTGCTTCTAATGGCGACCCGGAGGGGATTCGAACCCCCGATCTCCACCGTGACAGGGTGGCATGTTAGGCCGCTACACCACCGGGCCGTGTGTGTACAGATTCGATTCTACGAATCGCGGGCGCCCGGCGTCAAATCACAGCCCTCCCTCACCCCGTAATCTCCGCCGGCAGCTCCCGGCCCTCCACCGCGGCGCCCGACGCAAACTCCGCGTCGATCTCCCCCTCCGACAGCCCCAGCAGCCTCGACAGCACCTCGCGCGTATGCTGCCCCACGCTCGGCGGCCCGCCCCGGATCCCCGCCGGCGTACGCGACAACCTCAGCGGCGTGTTCGTGATCGTCAGCCGATTGCCCCGCGCGCTTTCGACCTCCTGCAGCATCTCGCGCGCCACCACCTGCGGGTACGCAGCGGCCTCCGGGATCGAGTTCAGCGGCCCGCACGGCAGCTCGATCGCCTCGAACTCGGCCACCCAGTGGGCGGTAGTCTGCGTGCGCATCGCCTCGTTCAGCATCGGCTCCAGCACGCCGTGGTTCTGCGTGCGCAGCTTCGGCGTCTCGAAGCGCGGGTCGTCGATCAGCTCCGGCCGGTCGATCGCCGCGCAGAACAGCCCCCAGATGTTCTCCAGCCCGAAGCCCAGCGCGATGACGATGTACCCGTCCGCCGTCGGGAAGGCCTGGAACGGCGTCGATAGCGGGTGGCGCGTCCCGATTGCCTTCGGTGCCTCGCCCGTCGCGTAGTAGCGCGCGAAGGCGTTCTCGAGCACCGCGATCTGGCAGTCGAGCATCGAAATGTCCAGCATCTGCCCTCGACCGCTACGTTCCCTCTCGTGCAGCGCCGCCAGCACCCCGATCGCCGTGAACAGTCCCGCGGCGATGTCCCCCAACGACAGCCCGGGGCGCACGGGCGGCCCCCCTTCGACGCCGGTGATCGACATCACGCCGCCCATGCCCTGCACCACCACGTCGAGCGCCGGCTTGTTGCGGTCCGGCCCCGTCTGCCCGAAGCCCGAGGTCGCCGAGTAGATCACGCGCGGGTTGCGCGCCGACAGCACGTCGTAGCCCAGTCCCAGCCGGTCCATCGTCCCCGGCGTGAAGTTCTCCATCACCACGTCCACCTTCTCCACCAGTCGCAGGAACAGCGCCTTGCCCTCCGGCTTGCGCAGGTCCAGCAGCGTGCTCTGCTTACCGCGATTGATACTGAAGAAGTACGTCGATTCCGGCCCCGCAGCCGATTCCGCCGCCCCGTCCCGCCCTTTAGCGGGGTCCGGGGTGTCCCCGGTCTTAGATATGAACGGCCCGGTCGTCCGCGCCACGTCCCCGTACGGCGGCCGCTCGACCTTGATCACCTCAGCCCCCAGGTCCGTCAGCACCATCGACGCGTAAGGCCCCGACAGCACCCACGTCAGGTCCAACACCTTGACGCCGGCCAGCGGCCCTTCGACGCGGCTCACGACAGGTCCTTCAGGCATAGCAGGCTCCTTCGCAGACAACTGACCACTGATAACTGAAGACTCTCCCCGGCGGCAACACGCCGGAGGCAAGGACAGGCTACAAGCTACCGCCCACAAGCAACAGTCAGGCAGGCCGGCTGATAACTGAAAACTGACGACTGAAAACTCTCCGCCACCCGCGCATCCCACACCGGCGTGTCCCGGCACACGGGCGCGTAGACGTGCAGCCGCAGCGCCCGCCGGTACCGCGTCATATCGCGCGCCACGAAGTCGCTCAGGTTGTCGGGGGAGTCTATGGGCATCTCGGGCATCACGGGGCTCCTCGCCGTCACATTGCGTCGAGGATAACGGACGCCGCGCGCAGGACGCAGGGGCATCTGGCGCTATGTCTCCCCCGCCCACCACCCCACGTAGCCGAGGCTTTCCAGCCTCGGCGTCATCCCGGGTGTCAGTCGACCAGCGCCACGCCCACGCTTCGGGCCGCAGCGCGCAGCCGGTCGTCCAGCGTCGCGAAT
>CAZNHI010000047.1:0-10374 GCA_964572535.1 uncultured Dehalococcoidia bacterium | reverse complement strand
CACGTCGCGCCACCAGCTCTCCCAGACGCTTAGCTCCCGCAGGTAGCGCTCCCGTACGCCGGGCTGGCGCTCGCCCGCTTCTCGGGCCCAGCCAAAGCGCTCGAAGCGGCCTGCATGCGCCAGCCGCGCCGCCTCGTCCAACATCGCCTCGCGTTCCTCCAGCAGGCTTGGGTCCTCAAATGCCTTGAAGGCCCAGCCGAGGCGTCCGCGCGCCGCTGCTGCGATCGCGACCGAGTCTTCCGGCGTCGCGCCGCGCTCGATCAGCGCTTCGACGATCGTCGAGCGCTCGACCGGCCGAAACGGCAGTTTCTGGCAGCGCGAGAGCACGGTGTCCGGCAGACGCTCTTCGCGCTCCGCCAGCAGGATGATTACGGCGCCTGCGGGCGGCTCCTCCAGGGTCTTGAGGAAGGCATTCGCTGCCTCGGCGCGCAGGGTGTCAGCAGCGTCTACAATCGCGACGCGGCGGCCGCCGGCGTAGGCGCTGAGCGAGAGTACGCGCTCCAGGCGCCTTACCTGGCAGATACGCAGGTCACGGCTGTCCGGGTGATCGCGGTGCTCCGGCTCGTCGCACATGCCGCCCGGCGCCACGATTTCTACGTCCGGGTGGTTGCCGGAGAGCGTGCTGTGGCAGGGCTGGCATTCGCCACAGGGTTTGTCTGCAGAAGTGCAGTTCAGCGCCGCTGCGAACTCGATCGCCGTGGCCAGCTTGCCGATGCCCTCAGGGCCGGTAAACAGCCAGGCGTGCGGCGGACGCCGCCTTGTGAGCGCGCGCTCCAGCGCTGATAAAGCGCCCGCATGCCCGATGATGCTCCACACGTGCCGGCCCTAGTCGACTTCGCAGGCCATAAGGTCCGCGTAGGTCTCGCGTCGACGCACCAGGCGCGACTTGCCATCGCGCACGAAGACAACCGCCGGCTTCAGGGCGCCGTTGTAGTTGCTCGCCATCGCCAGGCAATAAGCGCCAGAGGCCGGTATCGCCAGGATTTCGCCCGGTTGCAGGCGTGGCAGCTCGACATCGCGAACCAGGATATCGCCCGATTCGCAATATTTGCCCGCTATCGTCACCTTCTCTTCGTACGGCGCGAGCGGCCTGTCTGCCGCGATCGCCTCGTAGCGCGCGTCGTAGATCGCCGGTCGGATGTTGTCTGCCATGCCGCCGTCGACGGCGACGTACGTCCGCACGCCCGGTATCTCCTTGCGCGCGCCGACGCTATATAGCGCGACGCCCGCGCGCCCGACCACGGAGCGCCCGGGCTCCAGGACGACGCGCGGGATCGCGAGACCGTGACGTTGGCACGCGGCCTTGATCGCATTGGCGATTGTCTCCGCGAAATGAGCGACGGGAGGCGGCGCCTCGTCACGCACGTACTGCAGGCCGATGCCGCCACCGGGGCTGAACTCGCGTAGCTGCAGGCCGTGCTTGCGCGTCATCTCGGCCGCGAACGCGATCGTCTTGTCGATTGCCTGCACGTAGGGTTCCGTCTCGAATAGCTGCGAGCCGATGTGGCAGTGAATGCCCCAGACGTCGAGATTGGGAGCCGCCATGGCGCGACGTAGCGCCTCCTCAGCTTGCCCCTCGATCAGCGGCAGACCGAACTTGCTATCGATGACGCCGGTGGTGATGTGCGCGTGCGTGTGCGGGTCGACGTCTGGCGTTATCCGTAGCAGCACCGCCTGACGCCGCCCGGCCGCGCCCGCTACCGCGTCGATGTTCTCGATGTCGAGGAAGTTGTCGATGACAATGCGTCCGACGCCGGCGTTGATCGCTTCTTCGATCTCGGAGCGCGCCTTGTTGTTGCCGTGCATGTAGACGCGTTCCATGGGGAACTCGGCGGCGCGCGCGACGGCGATTTCGCCCGCCGCTACGACGTCCAGGCCCATGCCCTCGTCCGCGATCAGCCCGGCCAGTATCTTGCTGATGTACGCCTTGGCGGCGTAGAGCACGAGGACATCGGGCAGGCGCGATGAGAACTCGCCCTGCAGCTCCTGGCAGCGTGCCCGCAGGTCCGCCTCGTCGAAGACGTAGAGCGGCGTGCCGTATTCACGGGCCAGGTCCAGCGTGTCGCAACCACCGATAGTCAGGTGCCCCGCCGCGTTGATCCCCGCCGTGATCGGCAGGACGCCCCGCAGGCCGGCCTCGAAGTCAGTTGTCGCAGTCATGAAGCGATTATAGGGTGAGCCAGGCTTGTGACCAGCGAACGCTGAATTTGACACTCTTTTAGGACGCAGCTAATCCGTGCGCAAACAACGGCAACCGCCCGTGGCCGATTATGAGAGGGAAGCCTGGGTTGCTGTAGTGTTAGGTTGGTAGTCATGATCGAGAAACTGAAGTGGGGCCTCGTGGTCGTCGTGAGCATGGCGCTGGGCGCCGGCGTCATTACTGGGATCGACGCGATCGGCGGCGACGAGCCGGGTTCTTCAACGACCGTCATCGAGCGGGTTAGCCCACCGGACACAACGGGCGTCTCCGCCAGCCTCGATAGCGTCGCCGACCTCGTGGCGCAGGTGCGTCCGTCCGTAGTCAGGATCAACTCATCCAGCTCCGGCAGCCTCGGCGGCGTTGGCTCCGGCATCGTCCTGGACAAAGAGGGACACATCCTTACCAATAACCACGTCGTTAGCGGCGCAACGGAACTCGACGTCCTGCTCTCGGACGGGACTTCTGGTGCTGCGACGGTGGTGGGGCGCGACGTTGGCAACGACCTGGCCGTGATCAAGGCAGACATCCCGGCCGACAAGCTGGTCCCGGCGAAGCTCGGCGATTCGGACAGCGTCCGCGTCGGTGAGCTGGTGATCGCGGTTGGCAACCCGTTCAGCATCGATGGCACAGTCACTGAAGGCATCGTTAGCGGCCTCGGCAGGTCGCTAGACGGGAACGGAGGCCGGCCACTGCGGCAGCTGATCCAGTCGGACGCGGCGATTAACCCCGGCAACTCCGGCGGCGGCCTGTTCAACTCCCGCGGCGAGGTCGTCGGCATCACGACTGCGATTGAGAACCCGACCAACGAGCGCGTGTTCATCGGCATCGGCTACGCGGTGCCCGTAAACACCGCGACGCGCTTCCTGCCGGACATGCTGGCGGGCCGCAACATTGAGCACCCGCGCCTGGGCATCAGCCTGCGGGACCTGACTCCGTCGCTGGCCGAGGCGCGCGGCCTTAGCATCGAAAAGGGAGTCATGGTGGTGCAGGTCGAATCCGGGTCGGCGGCCGCACGCGCCGGCATGGTCGGTGGCAGCACCGGCGACGTGATCACGGCCATTGACGGCACTAAGGTCGACAATTATGAGGATCTCGCGGCCCTCATCGACAGTAAGAAGGTTGGCGACACGGTCAAAGTCACGGTGTTCCGTGGTAGCGGCGAAGTGACCATCAACGTCACGCTGGAGGCCTGGCGCACCGGCAACAGTTAGAGGCCTCGATGTCTCGAGACTGATGGACCGGCAATTGCCGGTCCATCGCAGTTTCAGGCGTTGACAGAGCGTGCGCTAGAATCGTTGCATTCCCGCGACGCTAGGAGTCATCGCCAGTTGGCCGAAGGGAACCGAAGTCTACCCCTGACGCTGCCGGTCCTGCCCGCCGCATTGCGGCAGAGCCGACCTGTGGCGTTGTTTCTCGAGTGGTACGGTATCCCGCTGTCGGCGCTGCTGGGCCTCGTCGCGTCTCTGATCTACGTCCTCGCGCCGGACACGATGCGCCCGATCTTCGACGACAGCTACATCAGCCTCACCTACGCGCAAAACCTGGCCGAGCACGGCAAGCTCAGCTTCGACGGCCGCAGCTGGTCGACCGGGGCCACCAGCCCTCTGCATGTCGTAATCATGGCCGTGCCCATCGCCCTCGGCGCCGACCCGTTCCGGGTCAGCATCGGCGTCGGCGTGGTCAGCCACGCGGCTCTGTGTGTGGGCGTGTACCTGCTGACCTGGGCCGTGTTCCGCAGCAAGCTCGCCGCCATGCTTGGCGCCCTGGCCATCGCTTTCACGAGTTTCGCGGCGCTCGATTCTGGCAACGGTTTGGAGACCAGCCTGTTCATGGCGCTGCTCTCGTTTGCCCTGGCCTCATTCCTGCTGCTGCCGGGTTCCACAGGCCGTCTGATCACCGGCGTCCTGATCGCCCTGCTGATCTGGACGCGACCCGAAGGCGCCTTCCTGCTGCCGGCGGTCCTCATCTACCGTTGGCTAGAGCGCGGCGAGGGCGAAACCCTGCGGGGCTACCTCGACGATGCGCTGCTACTCGCGGCCCCGGGTATCTTCGCGATCGGGACGCTGGTGGTGTACGCGCTGCTGGTGAACGGGACGCTCAGCGGTACGGCCAGCGCCAAGTGGCGTTTCTTCCAGGAAGACGAGCAGTCGCTGGAGGGCAAGGTCAGCGCCACGGGTTGGAACATGGGCCTCTTCTTGGGCACGGTGGTGTCGTTGATCCCGCTCGCTGCCCTGGTCGCCAATCGCAAGCAGACACTGCTCTTCGCGCTGTTCTTTGCGCCGATCGTCGTGCTCTACCTGGAGCTGTTTCCCGGCGGCTTCGGTCATTACTTCTACCGCTATCAGCACCCGCTGCTGCCGCTGCTCGCAGTCCTCGCCGCCGGCGGTGCTGCCTATCTGATCGACCTCGCCAGACGGAAGCGGGACGTTGTCGTCTGGGGGCTCGTCGTGGCTGCGCTGGCTTTCGCCGTGATCCCGATGTGGAAGCAGTACGAGATCTACCAGGATAACTACAAGCAGGCGTCATTCGAGACCTACGAAGACCTGGAGCAGATGGCGCTGGACCTGAACACGATCATCCGCCCTGATCAGACGCTGGCCACGCACGACATCGGCGCCGTGGGCTACTTCGGCGACTTCCAGATCCTCGATATGGTTGGGCTGGTCAACGACGCGGTGATCCCGTATCACGAAAAGCGCACCTTCCCGCGCTACTTCGACGTGGTCGGCGCCGACTATCTGCTGGTCTTCCCGGAGTGGGACCTCTGGTTCTTCGGGTTGCACCCGGACCAGCACCCGGAGCGCTATCAGTTGGTCAAGTCGTACCCCGGGGGGCCGATTCGGGTGTCGCCGTACGTCCTCTACCGCGTGCTGGACAGCGGCCCTTAGTTCCAGCCCGGGCTGGGCCTGCGTTTAGGCCTGGCGAGCACGATCAGCACCATGCCCGCGATGAAGCCGCCGACGTGCGCCCAGAACGCTACGCCTGAACCAGCCGTCGTCTGGCCGATTTCCGCCAGGCCGGAGAGGAGCTGTGTCAGGAACCAGACACCGATCAGCACAATGGCCGGCACGAAGAACGGGATGAAGAACAGCGGCACGATCACCACCTGGACGATCGCCTTGGGGTAGAGGATGAAGTAGGCGCCGAGCACGCCCGCGATCGCTCCAGAGGCGCCTACGTTGGGTACCAGCGAATCGATGGCGAAGACTGTCTGCACTACCGAGGCGGCGATGCCACAGACCAGGTAAAACGCCAGATAGCGCACGTGTCCTAATCGGTCCTCGACGTTGTCGCCGAAGATCCAGAGGAAGAGCATGTTGAAGATGATGTGGCCCCAGCCGGCGTGCATGAACATCGCGGTCAGGAAGGTCAGCGGTTCGCGGCCGTCCGTGGGGCAAAACAACGCTATCTCTCCCGGGTCAGCGTTGGTCGCAATGCCGAAGTAGCCGGCGACGCACGGCGGCAGGAAGCCCCAGTCGAAGTAGAAGAGGTCGGCTTCGCTGGCCTCTAAGCCGCCGAGGAGCAGGTCCGGCGCCGTGCTGAGGCTGATCGTGTAGATGAACACAGCGACGTTGATTGCGATTAGCGTCCAGTTGACGTAGGGGGTGGTGTTGCGCCGGACAAAGTCGCCTACCGGGATCACGCGTCTATCCTAGCGTGGAGCCGGAGGTAAAGAATTCTTCACTCAGAAATCGAGGCCCGGCTGGGCCTTGATGCCGGCGTTGAACGGGTGCTTTATCTCCCGCATCTCCGTCACCAGGTCCGCGAACTCGATCAGCTTCTCGTGCGCCGCGCGGCCTGTCAGCACAACGTGCACGTCCGGTGGCCGTGAGCGCAGAGTCTCGATGACCTCGTCGATGTCGATCCAGCCGTAGGTAATCGGGTATGTGATCTCGTCCAGCACCACGATGTCGTATTCGCGCGATGCGATCTTCTGCTTGCAGAGATCCCAGCACTTCTGGGCCAGCGCCTTGTCCTTTTCGAGGTCCTTCGAGAGCCAGGTGAAGCCCCCACCCAGCGGTATCAACTCGATGCCGAGCTTCTTCGCCGCGCGCTCCTCGCCGTAGTTGGAGGTCTCGGTCTTGATGAAGGAGAGCATGCAGACTTTCATGCCGCGACCCCAGGCGCGCAGCAGCAGGCCCAGCGCGGCCGTCGTCTTGCCCTTGCCGTTGCCGGTGTAGAGGATGACCAGCGCCTTGCGCTTCTTGACGGGCATGGCGGTTAAGGAACGAGGAACACGGAACACGGAACCAGACTAAGGATCCTGTCGCCGTTCAATGCTCGTGTTCCTTGTTCCGTGTCCCTTACAGGGTAAGCAGCGGCAGGAAGCGTTTTTCTGAGCGATGCGGCCCCACGACCGCGAGGTTGAGTTTCTCGGTGCGCAGGAGATCGCGGGCGACGCGCGTCATGTCATCAGGCGTCACTTTGTCCAGGCGCGCGACGACGTCCTCCGGGCTGAGGATATCGCCCATCAGGATCTCCTGGCCGCCCAGCCAGCCTGAGACGGCGCGTGTGTCCTCCAGGCGCAGCAAGAGCCGCCCCTTGGACAGCTCGCGCGCCTTGTGTAGCTCCTCCTCAGGGATGCCGTCCGCCAGGCGCCGCAATTCGCTCATCAGCGCCGCGACCGCCTTCGGGCCATTCGAAGGGTCGACCGCCGCGTAGACACCAAAGGAGCCGGCGTCCTTGAAGTGGGT
Organism: uncultured Dehalococcoidia bacterium; assembly: GCA_964572535.1. Taxonomy (GTDB): domain Bacteria; phylum Chloroflexota; class Dehalococcoidia; order DSTF01; family WHTK01; genus WHTK01. The sequence goes on along the minus strand of CAZNHI010000047.1, from coordinate 3,480 downwards.
CACGTAGCTGTTGACGTCGTAGCAGAGCCCCTGACGCTCCCGCAGCTCGACGAACAGGCGGCTGCTCATGCTCTCGCCGAACAGGACGCTGATCAGGTCCAGCGCTTGACGGTCCGGGTGGCCCAGCGACAGGGCGTGCAGCCCCAGCGCCACGTGCGTCTGCTCTGTGCGCTTGAACATCAGCTGGCAGCGCGGCTCCGACTGGCCGGCTTTGGCCGGGAACCACGGATCCGGCTTGCCCTCAGCCATCGAGCCCAGCCGGGACTGCAGCAACGCCGCGATCTCGTCCTCATCGATGTTGCCGGCCACCGCGACGACCATGTTGTTCGGCACGTACTGGCGCCGCACGTAGTCGACGACCATGTCGCGCGTCAGGCCGGTGACCGACTCGTTGGTGCCCGCGACGTCCCAGCCCAGCGGCTGGTCAGGCCAGAGCAGCTCGTCCAGCAGCAGATCGACCTGCTGCCCGGGAGAGTCGGCCACCGAAGCCAGCTCTTCGAGCACGACCTTGCGTTCTTTCTCCATCTCCGCTTGATCGAGCAGCGGCGCCTGCACCAGGTCGCAGAGCACGTCCAGGGCCAGCTCCGTATGCGGCGCGGCCACTTTGGCGTAGAACACGGTGTATTCGCGGTCGGTCGCGGCGTTGATGATCCCGCCGACGCCGTCGATAGCCTCGGAGATCATCTGAGCCTCCGGGCGCTTGACGGTGCCTTTGAAGCAGAGGTGTTCCAGGAAGTGCGAGACGCCGGCCTCAGCGGGCGTTTCGTAGCGAGAGCCGGCGCCGATGTAGATGCTGATTGCCACGGAGCGCGTGTGCGCCATGGGCGATGTGAGCAGGCGCAGGCCGTTGGCGAATCGTTTCTTGTTGTAGATCGTGTCGGAGAACGGCGGCGAAATTAGCAACGTCCCCGTAGTCTACGACCCCGCCGCTTTGCGGTCTACGACGCCCTGGCCGAGGCTAGTTCGATAGTGAAGTCGTGGTAGAACGCGCGACCTTGATCAGCCCCTGGGTTATCCGTGGGCAGACGTCCGGCGCCCTGCCGGTGGACGGGTGGACTTAGGACGACGGCTGACGATACGCTGAGTCGCGAACAGCAGGGGAGGCAGCGCCATGTCGAAGCTAGCAGATGCAATCCGACGCAGCCAGAGGGTGGAGTCCGCGCCCATGGGTTTCGCCGCCGCCCGCCCTGCCCTCAAGGCCTCGCTGCTCGTCGGCTTTTTCGGACCCGCCGGCGACGCCATTAAGGGACGAGCTGCCGGCGCCGACTTCATCCTGATCGACGCCCGCGGTTCCAGTCTCAGCTCTGCTGACGCGAAGTCAGCGCGTGATCAGGCTGCAGAGCTGCCGCTTGGCGCCTGGACGAACGTCGGGGATTCCGCAGCCGCCAACACTCTGCGCGAGGCTGGGATCGATTTCCTGGTGCTCGATGACTCCTCGCCGGCCGCCGCGCTACTCAACGATGACCTGGGCTACGTGCTAGCCCTGCCGTTGCAGCCGGAAGAGACCTTTCTGCGCTCCCTGGAGCCGCTGTCCCTGGAAGCGCTGCTGCTGGGCGACGTACCTTCGCCCTTGACGCTCGCAGGGCAAGTGGAGTTGAGCCGCGCGGGCGCCATCGCTCGGCGCCCCCTGCTCTGCGACGTGGAGGCAGCCGCCTCGTCGGACGATCTGCTCTGCCTACGTGCAGCGGGCGTCGCCGGGGTCATGGTGGGAGCCGCCGGCGTCGCGGCGCTCAAGGAAGCCGTGGCCACCTTGCCGCCCCGCCGCGTCCGGCGCGAGGAGCGAGCCGTGGTCTCTCTGCCACGCGGTCAGGCGGCCGCAGAAACCGGCGACGATGACGACGATGATGACGATCGCGCCATCTAGAATTAGAAACTTTCTTCTAATAACTAGTTGACAAGTTCTCGGAGCCACTCGTACACTTGTGCGTCAGAACGGACGTTTCAAGGAGCTCCCTGCACATGACTACAAGTAAGTCGCTTTCCGCCAAGCAGAACTCGATCCTGCACTTTATTCGCGACTTCATTCGCGAACACGATTACCCGCCCAGCATCCGTGACATCCAGGACGGCTGCAGCATTAGCTCGACCTCCGTGGTCGACTACAACCTCAAGGCGCTCGAGCGCCTGGGCTACATCCGCCGCGATCGTGAGGTTTCGCGCGCCATCGAAATCGTGGGCCGCGCCCGTATGCGTACCGTGCCCGTCCTAGGGCAGATCGCCGCCGGCCAACCGATCCCCGTACCGTCCGCGGACACCTGGGCACAGCAGGACTTTGAAGAAGAGATCGAAGTTACGGACCAGATGACCAGGGGTAAGGAAAACGTCTTTGCGCTGCGCGTCAAGGGAACGTCAATGATCGATGCGCTGGTCAACGACGGCGACCTTGTGCTCATGGAGCAGACGGCGTCCTGGGACGACGGCGACATGGTCGCCGTCTGGCTCAAGGACCGTCAGGAGACCACCCTCAAGAAAATCTATCGCGAAGGCCCTCGCGTGCGGCTGCAGCCGGCTAACGCCACGATGGACCCGATTTACGCGGACGCCCGTGATGTCGAGGTGCAGGGCAAGGTTCTCTACAGGCTGCCCGGCTTCTAGGCGCACCTCCGGGCGCAGACTTGCTAGAATTGGCGGAAGCTAATGCTTCCTCCACTGTCTTCCACGCCTGCAGGCGAGCCCATCCTGCGAATCGAAAGCCTGCGCACGCAGTACTTCGACAAGAAAACCGTCCTCAAGGCGGTCGATGGCGTCAGCCTTGACCTGTACCCGGGCGAGATCCTCGCCATCGTCGGTGAGAGCGGCTGCGGCAAGACCACCCTTGGCCTCTCTATCCTCAATCTGATCCCCCATCCTGGCGCCATTGAGTCCGGACGTATCCTGTTCCGTGGCCGCAACGTGCTCGAGATGTCCGGCAGCGAGCTACGAGACCTGCGCGGCCGCGACATCTCGATGATCTTCCAGGATCCAGTGGCCGGCCTGAATCCCGTGCTCTCCGTGGGCGACCAGGTGCAGGAGATCATCACTGCCCACAGCGGCGTCGATAAGCGGGAGGCGCGGCGGATTGCGACCGGGCTGCTGGGGGACATGGGGCTCGCGGACCCGGAACGCGTCGCCAGCCGCTATCCCTTCCAGCTATCCGGCGGTATGGCCCAGCGGGTGATGATCGCCACGGCAATGGCGCTGAAGCCGGCGATTCTGATCGCGGACGAGCCCACGTCGGCGCTCGATATGACCGTTCAGGCGCAGATCCTGGAGGAGCTGCGCAAGCTGCGCAACCAGGGTGTCGCCATTCTGCTAATTACGCACGACCTCGGTGTAGTGGCGCAGATGGCGGACCGAGTGGCGGTCATGTACGCGGGGCGCCTGGCGGAGGAGAGCAACGTAGACATGCTGTTTCAAAAGCCGCGCCACCCTTACACCTGGGCGCTGCTGCAGTCGTTGCCGCGTCTCAACCAGGACCTCGGGCGGCTGCGCCAGGTCGGT
>CAZNHI010000046.1:0-10459 GCA_964572535.1 uncultured Dehalococcoidia bacterium | reverse complement strand
CCCGAAGTGAGGGCGCCAGGATTACTCCCGGGACGTCTCCACCGCCTGCTCCACCGCCGTCCTGAAAATCGGGTCTTTGTCTGTGCCGAAGATGCGCCAGTCCTCCCTCGGCGACAGCACACGCTCAGCCCCGTAGATTCGGTTGAAGCGACCCTCCAGCGCCGGCGGTTCCCTGCCCTGCTCCAGCTCTCGCGCCGCCTTCAGTAGCAGCGACCGCATCTTGATCACCGCCCGGTCTGTCGTGCCCAGGTGCTCCCGCGTCCGGTCTAGCACCACACCCATCGACTCCTGCACCGCGTGGTCCTGGCTCACGAAGTCCGGTATGCCGGAGAACGAGAGCGTCCTCTGCGCCTCGCGGTCGACCAGGTAGTCGTTGCCCGCGCGATAGGCCCGCGGCGAGATGCCGTTCTCCGGCCGCTCGAAGCTGTATGGCATCAGGCTGAACAGCGGCGGCCCGACGTGCTCCGGCCTCTCGAAGCGCGGCGGCGCCACGGTGAGACCGAAGCGCCAGCAGCTCGTCTCGTCGATCGGCACGAACAGCCCGCCGCCCGCGCCGATGCCCAGCGGGACCGCCGCCACGACCGTCGTAAAAGGGAAGGGCGTGTTGCTGAAGTCCTGTGGGCGAGTGCGCCGGCTTTGCATGACGAGATGGCAGGCCGGCTTCGCAACCGGTCCTGAACCATTCAAAGATCCCATACTGAAGCAAAAGGGACTATTCTGCCCCAGTTGATGGAGAAAGGCGGCATTGCCATGAACGAAGCTTCTCGGCATCGGAGCCAGCATGAACAATAACGATTCAATGAACGATAGCGAGGAGCCTTTCGTCGCCCGTATGCTCGGAATCCTCAATGATGCCGCGCTCGCGATGATGCTGAGCATCGGTCACCAGACGGGCCTGTTCGACACGATTGCCCGTCTTGAGCCGTCGACAAGTCAGGAGATTGCTGAGGCTGGCGGTCTGAACGAACGCTACGTGCGAGAGTGGCTCGGTGCCATGGTTACGGGAGGCATCTTAGAGTTTCAAGCGTCGAGCGGCTGTTACCGCATGCCATCGGAGCACGCTCGTTTTCTTACTCGTGAGGCCACAATCAACAACCTGGCGACTCGAATGCAGTACTTCAGCGAACTTGGGCGCGTGGAGCAGCAGGTGGCGACTTGCTTTCGCGAAGGCGGTGGCGTGCCTTATTCGCAGTACGCCGGCTTCGAGAAGCTTGCAAGCGAGCAGGACGCCCAGGTGTTTGATGCCCGGCTGATCAACTCAATTTTGCCGCTAGCTGACGGCCTCATCGAGCGACTACAGGAAGGAATTGAGGTTGCAGATATCGGTTGCGGCGCTGGCCATGCGTTGAACTTGATGGCCGCCGCGTTCCCCAAGAGTCGGTTCACCGGCTTTGACTTTTCACGGGCTAGTGTTGCGGAAGGTGAAGCCGAGGCACGAAGGCTCACTCTGAAGAACGCGCACTTTGTCGTGTTCGATCTCGCGATGCAAGGTGAGGCTGCGGCATTTGACGCGATAACTGCGTTCGACGTGGTCCATGATTTGGCCCAACCGCAGACCGTGCTGAATGCTGTCCACAAGAGTCTTCGGCCAGGCGGCGTTTTCGTCTGCGTCGAGCCGGCGGCGTCAAGCAACCTGGAGGAAAACCTCGACCACCCGCTGGGCTCCTTCCTCTACTCGGTTTCGACGCTCTACTGTATGCCAGTTTCGCTAGCCCAGGGTGGCGCGGGTCTTGGTACGGTTGCTGGCGAGGAAAAGTGCATCAGCATGCTTGATGAAGCCGGCTTCGGTCGGGCTGACGTGAAGAAGGTAGAAGACGACCGGCTTCACAACTACTACATCGCGTGGAGATAGCACAGAAGGAAGTCGCACTCAAAGGAGGTTCTCTTGTCAAGCTTTAAGTACGTCCGCCTGTACGCAGGCCCCGACGGTGAATCGCACTTTGAAGACGTGGAGGTCCAGCTCGGGGACTCGGGCCGCGGCACCGACGTGTCGAGAGAGGTCGGCGCGGAGAGCCTGAACTTCGCTGAGTTCCGGGACGACTATATCTTCGACCAGCACACAGCCCCTCGGCGCCGATTCGTGGTTTTGCTTTCCGGGCGAATAGAAGTTGAGGTGAGCGACGGCGAAGTTCGCGTCCTCGGTCCTGGTACAGTCCTCTTGGCCGAAGATACTACTGGTGTTGGCCATAGAAGTCGGGCTGTTGGAACCGACCAACGACTCTCAATGTTTGTTCAACTGCCGGTATAACCAGTTGAGTAGAAACGTCAAGGGGCACCAATTTGTTATCGAGAATACCGCATATCCCTTTCGGCAAAGCTATAGGACAATAATTAGTCCTATAAGTGTCAATCTAGAAGGTTATAGGATGAACTTAACTGCATTCGATAGTCCTCGATTGAGGCTAAATGAGGCTCGCAAAACACTTCGCAAAAAGTATATTGTGCGACTCTCTATAACTCGCAATAATATGCGATAATCTTTATGGGCACTCTCCCGCTGGAGGAAACGCCCATGATGGGACGCCATAAGTACGTAACCAAGCTCTACTATAATCTGTCATTAGAAGGGCTCGTTCGAAGGAATCACCTCCTTCGCCGCATCGCTGACGCAATCGACTTCTCTTTCATCTACGAATTGGCGCACCCGCACTACAGCTACACCGGCCAGCCTTCCATCGACCCTGTTGTCCTCTTCAAGACGCTGCTCATTGGCTACCTCTACGGCGTCACTTCCGAGCGCCGTCTCATGGACGAAATCCAAGATAATCTCGCCTACCGCTGGTTTCTGGGCTACGACCTTGACGAACAGATACCCGACCACAGCGTCTTGTCCAAGGCGAGAGTCCGCTTTGGTCCCGATGTCTTTGAGTCCTTTTTCAATCAGACGGTGAAGCTCTGCCAAGCTGCTGGGCTCGTGCGCGGTGACGCGGTCTTCATGGATTCGACCCTGTTCCTCGCGAACGCGTCGATGGACGCACTGGAGCCATTCGACTCCCCTCCAATGGAGCCGCTGCAGTTTATCCAGCGCGTCTTTGCAGAGAACCCAGTGGCCGAAGAATCAGAGCCGGCCCCAGCCACCGGCGCGTCTCGCTACCGGAAAGAAGCAAGAAAGGCCAAGACTAAGCAGGCGCCAGCGAATAAACGGGAACGCAGCCGGACCGACCCGGAAGCCAGCATCATGCGCCATCCCGGCATTGGTACTCATCTCGCTTATAAGGCGCACGTAGCGGTCGATGACCACCCGGCGCGAGTCATCACCGCCGCCGTTGTAACTCCAGGCGCAACCGCAGACGAGCACCTACTCAACGAGCTTCTCTGGCGGCATCGACGCATCGTCGGCCGCCTGCCGGAAGATGTCGTGGCCGACCGCAAGTACGGCACTATGGAGAACTACAGCTACTTGGCGCAGCTTGGCCTCCATGCCGTGATACCAGATCGCCTGGGGCCAAAGAGGCATCCCGGAGGCGTCTGGAGCATCGCCGACTTCAACTACGATGCCGAGAAAGACGCGTACGAATGCGCGGCCGGCCAATGGCTCCCCCACGTATACACCCGGCCCAGCGACCGAACCAGTTCCTACATCGCGCCGCCCAACGTCTGTGAGTCGTGTCAGTTCCGAACCCAATGCTCGCCATCTGGTAAGCCTCGAACACTCCGCCGTCATATGGACCGGGTCTACCTGGAGGCGGCGGCGCAGTGGCTCGCCAGCGAACGGGGCCGATGGCGCTTCAAACAGAGAAAGGTCTACATCGAGACAACTTTCGCCTGGGCGAAGGACCTGCATGGCCTGCGGCGAGCTCAGTGGCGCGGCAGGTGGAAAGTGCAGATTCAGGTGTGGCTAACGGCAGCGGCGATGAACTTAAAGAAGCTAGCAAAGGCAACAGGCGTAGAACCGGGGATACCCCAATCGTCCCGGGTCAGCCTGGCCGCTACGCTTGTCCACCGTTCAGCCCTGGTTGTGCGTCATTTGTTCAGCTACAAAGACCACTTCGTCAACAGGCCCGGAAGATGTACGCCGTGGAGCGCACGTGGGTGTGGCCGTTGGGTGTCGTACGCAGCCCGGCGTAGCGGTAGCCGTACCACTCGTCCTGAGTCTCGATGCGCGGCGCGCGGTCATGCTCCCAGATCCGGATCGACATCAGGTTCGACGGCACGCCGGGCCTGTCCGTGCCGTCGTCCTCGATTTGCGCCATCGCGTGGTACTCATGCAACCAGGAGATGTGCGACGTGTCCAGGTTGCCCTCCATCGACTGCACCCAGTTGCATTCGACGCGCACCTTGCTCGCCCGCCACTCCTCCCTGCTCAGCGCCTCGGAACCGAAGTCGCGAAACGCCGGCCTCTGCTCCGGCGGCCCCAGGTACGCCCAAACGATGCCGCCCGACTGCTGCGTGGGATACGCCGTCACGCGCACCTTACTCTTGAAGTTGCTCTCCGCCGGTTCCGAAGGCATGTCAACGCACGCGCCCGTCGTGTCGAACTTCCAGCCGTGGTACACGCAGCGCAGGCCCGCCTCCTCGTTACGCCCGAAGAACAACGACGCGCCCCGATGCGGGCACGCGTGCGCAAACAGCCCCACGTCGCCATGCGTGTCCCGAAACGCCACCAGGTCCTCGCCCAGGATGCGCGTCCGCACCGGCGGGCTGTCCGGCTCCGCCACCTCTGACGACAGCAGCACGGGCATCCAGTAACGGCGCAGGAGGTTGCCCATCGCCGTCCCCGGCCCCACGCGCGTCAGCAGCTCGTTGTCTTGTTTGGTCAGCATCCCAACCCTCGTCGCCCTGGGGCCGCAGCCGAAGCACCAGAGCGCGCCGTGTTCAGCAGGGAGCGGAGCCCTGTTGGGGGGAGACGGAACGATCAGATGCTTCGCCTCGGCGGCTCAGCATGACAAATCGTTTTCGTGTTCCCTGTTCCTTCGACTACTCCCACCCCGTCTTCGTCCCTTAGGGCAGAAACTCCAGCACCGCCTCGATCTGCCGGATCTGGCCGCCCTGCACCTTGAACGCCTCAGCGATCACCGCGCTGCTCGGCTTCTGCGTGAACGGCGCCAGCTGCAGCTCCCCGAATCCCTCGACCACCACCGACTTCACCGTCCCCGGATGCTCGAACACCACGACGCTCAGCACGATACCCCGCTCGACGTCCACCACCGGGTAGCGACGGTCCCTGATCTGCTGGATGTAGGAGTAGAACCCGCTCGAAAGGCCCGCCTTCACGTGCAGCCTGCCCACACCGGCCCGCGTCTGGTTGCTCGTGGTCTGGACGCCGTTCTCCAGCCGGATGCAGTCCGCGTGCAGCGGCACGATGTCGCCGTTGTCCTGCTCGATCCCGTTGAAGTACGAATTGGCGATCGCGATTGCTTCCGCCCGCGACGCCCGCTCTGACGGCGGCACCGCCTGCAGCAGCTCTGGCCGCAGCGTGCCCATCGTATCTGGGCCCCACAGCGGATTGCCCCAGCGCGCCACGAGCGCCTCCGCCTCGGCGATACGCCCGCCCTCGGCCTTGAGGCGCAGCGACAGGAACGCCGGCGACCCGTTCTCCGTCAGCAGCCCGAAGAAACCGATCTGGTCCGTCTCCGGGTCCGCCATGTACAGGCGATAGCTCACGTCGCCGGTGCAGGTGGCCCACAGCCCCTTGCCCAGCGCGATCTCCTGACAGTTCTCCGTGTACCTGACGCCCGGCGTCACCGGCAGCCGCGAAGCGTCGCGCGCGCTCAGCGCCGCCAGGTATGCGTCTACCAGCGATTCCAGCTCTTGTCGCGTAGCCACGGCCCGATGTTAAGCGCGCAGACGAGAGGACCGCAACAGAGACTCGTCAGTCGCCGCGCGCCAGCAGCTCTTTGGCGCGATCGTTGGCCTCTGCGAAGGTACGCATCGCCCGGTCGATGCTGTAGCGCTGCTCCGCCGCCACCGGCGAGTCCCACTCGCTGCGTTCGATCTCGAAGAAGTCGCCGCCGTAAACGTGGATCGCACCCGTGAACTTGCGCCTTGGGTTCGTGACCGCGTGGATCACGTCCTCGCCCAGACTGATCGTGTCCTCTTCGCTCAAAGATCGATCGTTTACCTGGTCGAGGCCCGGCTCATCCTTGCGGCGACGGTAGAAGGCGTTGTCTTCCTGACCGCCGTAGATTCCGATGACCGCCCACGTCCGGTGGTCGTGCGGGTAGATGCTCATCAGCGGCGCCCAGACGACATTGAGGATGGTCAGTTCATCCGAACGATGAATCGTCTTGATGCCCGACTCGGCCGGCGTCCCCAGCGCCCGCTCGACCTCGCCCGCGCTGGCAACCGCCTGCTCGACAAGCTCCTTGACCGCCAGCTGTGGCGATCGCTCTTTCAGAGCTGCCCGGCACGCCTCGATGAAACGCTCCGTCTCAAACATCTCGACCTCCTCGCGCTGGCGTTAATTGTCGCACCGCTGGCAACTGTTTCAGCCGGACAGCAGCGCCACGTAGCGCTCGCGGTCAGCCCAGGTCGCAAAGGGCTGCTGCGCCAGGTTCTTGTTCTTGAAGCGCCGCTGCTCCGTCACCTCTTCGCCCAGCCAGTCCGGCAGCTCCACCGCCTCATCCTCGGACGACAGCTCCACCTCCGCCGACCACAGCCCCTCGTTCTCCCCGTCGTAGCGGTCGATCTCCCAGACGTGGCCGTCCAGCGGCAGCCGGTAGCGCGTCTTGAGGATCGGGAACCACGGCGTCAGGTTCAGCATCGACCGCGCCTCAGCCACCGGGATCGGGTACTCGTACTCCTCGCGCGTGATGCCGCCGTCCGACTTCACCGTGATGTAGGCGCGGTCGTCGCCGATCAGCCGCACCCGCACCTCCGGCGACGCCGAAAGGTACGCCTGCTCGATGCGCCGCCCGCCCTCAAGCTGGGGCAGCAGCCGCACCCGGACCAGAAACTGCCGCTCGATCTCTAAGGGCATCGCGTTAGATTATCTCGTTGACACAGCATCTCGCCACGCCTACCATTCGGCACGAATCGATGAACCTAGCGTATCCGATCCAGAACGCCTTGCCCGGCCTCACCACGCTGGCCCGGCTGGCCTATCTGTCCTACAAGGGCCAGTTCCTCTGGCTCAACTGGCCCGCCTATGTCAGCAACGTCTTCCTGCGGCCCGGCCTCATCGTCGCCCTGTACTCGCTCACCGGGCAGTTCGCCCGCGGGCCCGTCGCCGCCGAAGCATACGTCATCGGCCTCACCGCCTACGCCGTGCCCGGCATCATCATGGGCGGCGTGCTGCAGAGCTTCTACTACGAGCGCTCCTGGGGCACCATCGCCTTCCTCTTCGCATCACGCGGCGGCCGCCTCGCTTCCTTCCTCACTCGGGGCGTCCTGCATATGCCCAATGCTGTACTGGCAGTCGTAGCCGGCGTCGTCTTCGCCACCGTCTTCCTGCACGCCTCCTACGACAGCGCCAACTGGCCGGCCGTCGCCGCAGGCTACCTGGTCATGACGCTGGCATCGACAGCCTGCGCCCTCTGCCTCGCCAACTTCAGCATTGTCCTGCGCGACTGGCAGTCGCTCTACAGCCTGGCACTGACCTCGTTCCTGGTGTTCACCGGCGTCGTCATCCCGCGCGACGAGCTGCCACTCGGCCTCGGCGCCGTGGGTCACGCACTGCCTGTCACACACGCCCTCGCAGCCCTGCGCGACGCCTACGCCGGCGCCTCGCTACGCGCCGTCTCAGGCGACCTCGCCCTCGAGGCGCTGGTCGGCGCTATCTACGTGGTTATTGGCTACGGTCTCTTCCGCGCGGTCGAAGCCTACGCCCGCCGCACCGGCGCCTACGATGTGGTCTGACCTGAGGGCCCTGCCCCCAAACCACTTGCACTGAAAGATGGGGGCGCTGCCCCCAAATCCCCGCTAAAGGGGCGTATGTAGGTGAATGTTGATGGAATGGACGCTTGCCCCCAATGCCCCACTAAAGACGGTGTCTCAAGCCTGGGTCGCAGACCTACTCAGCCGTTCTAACCCTTTGCCCGTTTGCGCTCGCGCCAGTGAGACCTCAGGCCGGGGCCTTCTTCACGGCCTCGACGATCTTGCTCGCCGAGATGCCGGCCCACTCGCGCAGCTCCTCCGGTTTTCCCGAACCCGGCATCTGCGTCACGGCCAGCTTGATCACGCGGCCCACTAGCGGCGCACCGCCCTCCGCCAGCGCGGCCAGCACGGCATCGCCGAGGCCACCTTCTGCCCAGTGATCCTCAACCACGACGAGCAGCCCCGTGTCCGACATCGCCTCGCGCAAAGTCGCCCCATCGATCGGTTTCACCGAATAAGCGTCGATCACGCGTGCATAGATGCCGTCCAGGGCCAGCGCATCAGCCGCCTTTAGCGACTCGAACAGCGTGATCCCGGCGCCGACCAGCGTCACGCTATCGTGAGCGCCGCTGCGCACCACCTTGCTGCCCCCGATCGGGAACTTCTCGTCCGCGCCGTAGAGCAGGGCGGTCTTTTCGCGCGTCGTGCGCATGTAGGAAATACCGCTCGTGTCGGCCATCGTTGCCACCAGCTGCGCCGTGGAGTTACCGTCCGCCGGGTAGAGCACGGTCGATCCTTGCACGGCGCGCATCATCGCCAGGTCTTCCAGCGCCATCTGCGACGGCCCGTCCTCACCAATCGATACGCCCGCGTGCGAGCCGCACAGCCGGATGCTCGCCCGGCTTACCGCGCCCATGCGGATGAAATCGTAAGCGCGCGTCAGGAACGCCCCGAAGGTCGCCGCGAACGGCGTCCGGCCCGTTACCTGCAACCCGATCGCCGCGCCGACCATCGTCTGCTCCGCGATGAACATCTGCAGGAAGCGCTCCGGCGCCACTTTCTCGAAGTCTTCCGTGTACGTCGAGTTGCCGACCTCCGCGTCCAGCACCACCACGTCCGGCCGCGCCGCCAGCGCCGCCAGTGTCTCGCCGAACGCCTTGCGCGTCGCGATTCCGTCCGTGTAGACCGGCAGCTGCACCGGCGATCCCCCGTTCGAGGCCTTGAACTCGGCAGGCGCGGCCGGCGACACAATCAGCGACCGCTCGCCGCCCAGCTCTGCAATCGCCGCCTTCGCCTGCTCAGCGTCCAGCGCCTTGCCGTGCCAGCCTTCCTTGTCCTCGAACACAGACGCACCCTTGCCCTTGAGCGTGCGCGCGACGATGAAGGCCGGCGCGTCGTGTTGCTCCGCCTCGCGGTATGCCTCGTCGATCTGCGCCACGTCGTGTCCATCGATCTCGATCACATGCCACCCGAATGCGCGGGCGCGGTCTGCGTAGACGGCGCCTTCCCACTGCAGCATGGTCGGGCCGCGCTGGCCCAGCCGGTTCATGTCCAGGATCGCCACCAGGTTGCCCAGTTTGTGGTAAGAAGCCGCCTGCATTGCTTCCCAGACGCTGCCCTCCGCCACCTCCGAGTCGCCCATCAGTACCCAGACACGCCCCGGCGACCCCGCCAGCTTCTGGCCGATCGCCATGCCCAGCCCAATCGACAGACCCTGCCCCAGCGACCCGGTCGCGACGTCCACCCACGGCAGCTCCGGCAGCGGCGCCGGGTGCCCCTGCAGCGGGCTGTCGATTCTGCGCAGCCCCAGCAGCTCCGCGTCGCTGATTACGCCCAGCGCCTTGAAGATCGCGTACAGCAGCGGCGAGCCGTGACCCTTGGAGAGCACGAAGCGATCGTTGCCCACGCTCTTGGGAGCCGAGACGTCGTAACGGAAGTGGTCCGCGAACAACACGGCCGCAAGATGCGACGCCGACATCGACGTCGTCGGATGCCCGGAGCCGGCGGCCGTCGTCGCCCGTATGGCGTCGACGCTGAACTGCGCGGCGAGTTCGTTCCAGAACACGGTCTTATCCATCGGGACTCCCGGCTTGTCTGAGGCTCTGTTTCCTGCGAGCGGCGGAAGGGGCTGGCGCCGGAGCGCTACACCGCAATTCTAGAACCGCCCCCGCTGAGCCGCAAAGCCTTCAGACGAAGACCCGCTGCGGGCGGCCCACGGGTCACGCGATTAAAGCGGCCTCACCACGTCCGATCTCCCCTCTCCACAATGTGGAGAGGGGCTGGGGAGACGTAGCACACGGCCTCCCAAAACCGTTCGTCCTGAGCCTGTCGAAGGACGCGAGCCTTGCAACGCCCCCAGGTCTGAGCTCCCCTCTCCCCGCAGGGAGAGGGGTTGGGGGTGAGGTCGCCCGCTGACAATCGCGCCGTCTTGGGTATAACCTCGCAGCATGCTGAACCAGGCAGACAACGCCCTCCTCACCCGCATCGGTCCCGGCACGCCCATGGGCAACCTCCTGCGCCGCTACTGGACACCCGCGCTCCTCTCCTCGGAGGTCCCGCAGCCGGACAGCCCGCCCGTGCGCGTCCGCATCCTCGGCGAAGACCTGGTCGCCTTCCGCGACACCAACGGCGAGACCGGTCTCTTTACGCAGGCCTGCCCGCACCGCGGCGCTTCGCTGTTCTTCGGCCGCAACGAAGAAGAGGG